>NZ_RZOM01000500.1:0-4316 GCF_003999175.1 Mesorhizobium sp. M7A.F.Ca.ET.027.03.2.1
CGGGCAGGGCGGGTCCTCGGGCGGTGAACGTCGTTTTGTCGAGACGCTGGCGCGCGCGGCCGTCGCTGTTGGCGTTGCCGGCGTGTTCATCGAGACCCACCAGGATCCTGACAATTCGACCTCGTCGGATGGCCCGAACATGCTGCCGTTAAAGGACATGCCAGCCTTGCTCGAGCGGCTGATGGCATTCGACCGTATCGCCAAGGGCCTCTAAGGCCGGACGCATACCCTGCCGACTGCCGGCGCTTGTGGAAGGCACGAGCCGGCTATACGCTTGCCTTGCAACTGAGCGTTTTGGCAGGAGGAAGCCATGTCCGTCGCCCGCGTCACCGAAATCACATCGTCGTCGAAGAAGAGCTTTCAGGACGCCATCGAACAGGGAATTGCGCGCGCCTCGAAAACCCTGAAGAACGTCGAGGGCGCTTAGATCCAGGACCAGAAGATCGTCGTCCAAGACGGCAAGATTGTTGCTTATCGCGTCAATATGAAGGTTACCTTCATCCTCTCGGAGTGACCGGGCGTCGCCGAAAAAGTCGGGAACCTTCGCCCGCGCCCCTCATTGTCCAAGTATGGTTCTAAACCACAATGAGGAGCACAATCATGACAACCCAGACAGGTCACACCCAAGCCATCGCCGCTTCACGGGTCATCGGTACATCGGTCTACAATACCGAAGGCACGAGCATCGGAAGCATCGAGGATGTGATGCTCGACAAGATGACGAACGGCATCATGTTCGCGGTGATCGGTTTTGGCGGCTTCCTCGGCATTGGCGAAAAATATCACGCCATTCCGTGGGCAAGCCTCGACTATGATGAGGACAAGGGCGGCTATGTCGTGCCGTTTTCCAAGGAACAACTCAGAGCGGCGCCTGCCTATTCGATCAACGAATTGAGCGGGGCGGATGGCGAGGTGGCGCGCGACGAATCTTACAATTACTACAAGGTCACGCCTTACTGGCATTGACAGCAACGACAAAGCGGCCCCGTCGAGAGACGGGGCCGCTTTGTATTCTGGCTTATTCGCTGACATGTAAGGGGGCCATCGCCTTCGGCGGCGACTGCTGATTGTCGCACGACGTCAGGAATGCCGCCGCGATCAGGAACAGACTCACGATACCACTCAACTGGGACATGGCGAAACTCCTCCTGTTTCGCCCCGCGCGCTGCACCTTAACCGGAAGTCAGCCGACCGTACATGACTTATGATGACAGCGATTTGCGCTTCGTGAATCGTTCAGAGGCTGATGCCGCGGCAATAATTGCCGGCCGGCCGATTGCCTTTTGCAGCACTTTGGCTAAGACGTGCGGCATTCTTCAGATCAATCGAGGACATCGCAAATGACCGCCATCATCGACATTGTCGGGCGTGAAATCCTGGACAGCCGTGGAAATCCGACCGTCGAGGTCGATGTCATTCTCGAAGACGGCTCGATGGGCCGCGCGGCGGTGCCGTCGGGTGCTTCGACCGGCGCCCACGAGGCCGTCGAACTGCGCGACGGTGGCGCCCGCTATCTCGGCAAGGGCGTGCTCAGGGCCGTCGAAGCGGTGAACGGCGAGCTGTTCGAGGCCATCGGCGGCATGGAAGCCGAAAACCAGATCCATATCGACCAGACCATGATCGAGCTTGACGGCACGCCCAACAAGAGCCGGCTTGGCGCCAATGCCATTCTTGGCGTTTCGCTAGCGGTGGCCAAGGCGGCCGCCGATGCCGCCGGCCTGCCGCTCTACCGCTATGTCGGCGGCACCAAGGCGCATCTCCTGCCGGTACCGATGATGAACATCATCAATGGCGGCGCGCATGCCGACAACCCGATCGATTTCCAGGAATTCATGATCCTGCCGATCGGCGCGCCGACGCTGCGCGAAGGTGTCCGCTGGGGTTCGGAAATCTTCCATACGCTGCGCAAGAAACTGAAGGACGCCGGCCACAACACCAATGTCGGCGACGAGGGCGGCTTTGCCCCGAACCTGAAAAGCGCGCCTGTGGCGCTCGATTTCATCATGGAATCGATCGAGCAGGCCGGCTTCAAGCCGGGCGACGAGATCGCGCTGGGCCTCGATTGCGCCGCGACCGAGTTCTTCAAGGACGGCAACTACGTCTATGAGGGCGAGAAGAAGACGCGCGATCCCAGGGCCCAGGCCAAATACCTGGCCAAGCTTGCCGCCGACTATCCGATCATCTCGATCGAGGACGGCTTGGCCGAGGACGACTGGGAAGGCTGGAAGTACCTGACCGGCCTGATCGGCAAGAAGACGCAGCTAGTCGGCGACGACCTGTTCGTCACCAATACGGCGCGGCTGCGCGACGGCATCCGCATGGGCGTTGCCAATTCGATCCTCGTCAAGGTCAACCAGATCGGCTCGCTGACGGAAACGCTCGACGCCGTAGAGACCGCGCACAAGGCCGGCTACACTGCCGTCATGTCGCACCGCTCGGGCGAAACCGAGGATTCGACCATCGCCGATCTCGCGGTTGCCACCAATTGCGGACAGATCAAGACAGGCTCGCTGTCGCGCTCCGACCGCATGGCCAAGTACAACCAGCTGATCCGCATCGAGGAAGAACTCGGCAAGCAGGCAAGCTATGCCGGCAAGTCGGTGGTCAAGGGCTGATCCAGAAACACCGGCTCATCGATACCGGACAAAAGGGCGGGAGCATTCCCGCCCTTTTTTGTTTCGACGCCGCCCAACAGGACACCCGTAACCGTCCGTTAAGCACAATCGGGCGAAAAAGATCGTGAGCCGCCTGAGTTCGCGGCCGCGAGGATTTGGATCATGTGGACGCGTCAGCACAAGCAGAGAAACACCGGCCGACTGATCATTCCCTCGCTTTGCGTGGCGTTCCTGGCCTATTTCGGCTTCCACGCCTATCACGGCGAATTCGGCATCTATTCGAAATATCAGCTGGAAGCCCAGACGGTGGCGCTGCAAGGCCAGCTCGATGTGATCAAGGCGCGCCGCATGGAACTCGAGCGCCGCGTTCGGTTGATGCATGAAGGCACGCTCGAAAAGGACATGCTCGATGAGCAGGCACGCAAGGCGCTCAATCTGTCCCAGGCTGACGAAATCACCATTATGTTGCCGACCTCGTCGAAATAACTGATTTCAAGTTAATCATCAATATTTTCAATGATTTTAATCGCTTAGGCGCATGCCAGCTATGCAAATTCGGCATGGCGCAACGCTTTGACGCGTGTTAGCCTCCCTTAAATCGGTGGGGAAGAGCTGATCTCCCCAGAGCAGATTTCATCTGCTCTAATGTCCACAAAGAGACGCCAACAGGGAGTGATGCATGGCCACCGCCGCCAGAAAAGCGCCTGCCAAATCCAAATCCGACGGCAAATCGGGGCTTTCGGCCCCCAAGCCTGCCGAATTCACCAAGGACGAAGAGCTTGCCGCTTACCGGCACATGCTGCTCATCCGTCGTTTCGAGGAAAAGGCCGGCCAGCTTTACGGCATGGGTTTCATCGGCGGCTTCTGCCACCTCTATATCGGCCAGGAAGCGGTCGTCACCGGCATGAAGATGGCACTGATCGATGGCGATCAGATGATCACCGCCTATCGCGACCACGGCCACATGCTGGCGATGGAACTGTCGCCGCGCGGCGTCATGGCCGAGTTGACCGGGCGTCGGGGCGGCCTGTCCCGGGGCAAGGGCGGCTCCATGCACATGTTCTCCAAGGAAAAGCACTTTTACGGCGGCCACGGCATCGTCGGCGCGCAGGTGTCGCTCGGCACGGGCTTGGCCTTCGCCAACCGCTACCGCGACAACAACAATGTTTCGCTGACCTATTTCGGCGATGGCGCGGCCAACCAGGGCCAGGTCTATGAAAGCTTCAACATGGCCTCGCTGTGGAAGCTGCCGGTGATCTACATCATCGAGAACAACCGCTATGCCATGGGCACCTCGGTGTCGCGCTCTTCGGCGGAAACCAATTTTTCGCACCGTGGCGCCTCGTTCAAGATTCCCGGCATCCAGGTCGACGGCATGGATGTCCGCGCCGTCAAGGCCGCCGGCGACCAGGCGACCGAATGGTGCCGCGCCGGCAATGGGCCGATCATTCTCGAAATGCAGACCTACCGCTATCGCGGTCACTCGATGTCCGACCCGGCCAAATACCGCTCGAAGGAAGAAGTGCAGAAGATGCGCTCGGACCATGACCCGATCGAGCAGGTCAAGGCACGGCTGATGGAAAAGAAGTGGGCGACCGAGGACGAGCTCAAGACCATCGACAAGGAGGTCCGCGACATTGTCGCGGATGCCGCCGAATTTGCCCAGAACGACGCGGAGCCGGATCCGTCCGAGCTCTGGAC
>NZ_RZOM01000501.1:0-4289 GCF_003999175.1 Mesorhizobium sp. M7A.F.Ca.ET.027.03.2.1
ATGTGTAGAGGATGAACAGCGGGTCCTCGGCCTTCATCTTCTCGGGCTTGCATTCGGCTTTCACCGTCGCGACCTCGTCGTGGTACCAGACGTCGCGGCCTGAAACCCAGCCGGTCTTGCCGCCGGTGCGGCGCACGACCACCACCTTTTCGACTTTCGTTCCGGCTTTCGCGGCGATCTCGATCGCCTTGTCGGTGTTTTCCTTCAAAGGGATGGGCTTGCCGCCGCGCAGGCCTTCATCAGCCGTGATGACGAAGGTCGACTTGCAGTCGTCGATGCGGCCGGCCAGCGCATCCGGCGAGAAACCGCCGAAGACGATCGAATGGACGGCGCCGATACGCGTGCAGGCCAGCATCGCATAGGCGGCTTCCGGGATCATCGGCATGTAGATGGTGACGCGATCACCTTTCTTGACGCCGTGTTTCTTCATCACATTGGCGAGCCGGCAGACATGCTCGTAGAGCTCGTTATAGGTGACCTTCTTGTCATCGTAGGGATTGTCGCCTTCCCAGATGATGGCGGTCTGGTTGCCGCGCTTCTTCAGGTGCCGGTCGATGCAGTTGTAGGAAACGTTGGTCAGTCCGTCCTCGAACCATTTGATCGAGACCTTGCCGTCGAAAGAGGTGTTCTTGACCTTGCTGTAGGGCTTGAACCAGTCGATGCGCTTGCCGTGCTTGCCCCAGAATTTGTCCGGGTTCTTGACGCTGTCGGCATACCATTTCAGGTAGGTGTCATTGTCGATCAGCGCGTTTTTCTTCCACGCCGGCTGGACGCGATGGACATGAACCTCGGACATTCCTGACTTTCCTCCCGAACCAATCGCCGGCTTGAAATGCCGGCGGGATCGCGGCGACAGGGCCGCGAATTCGGCGGCATTATTACCAGTTCCGCCGTTACGGCAACATTAGACGTTGGATTCGCGCGGCTGGATGCCGCAGGGGGCTTTCCCGAGGCTGTCAGCACTCGGCCAAGTGCGCTGCTAACTGCATGTTTTCGCATGCTAAAGCCGGTTCAGATGAAGAAAAAATCAATAGACGATTAATCAGCGGCGCGCACAATCAGCCATGGGAGGACAGGCGAATCAACCTGGGGACCGTAATGCGCGACCATGCCGAAATGGACCTGATGCTCAAAGGCTATGGCTTGACCACGGCCAAGATTCTTTATCACTTTCCCGATCACCCGCATCTGCTGCAGAGCTTCATCTGGCAGGACTACGATCTGGCGCCGAAGTTTCCGGTGCTGATCAAGTTCATCGAATTCTGGAAGGCCAAGCTGGACGGGCCGCTGCATTCGATCAGCTACACCCACCAGAAGCTGATCGCGCCGAATGAATGGCGCAAGGTGGATGGTGAGTTCGTGCTGCATTAGGGGCGAGTTTCGCAGCAACGGCTTCTTGAGGTCGGCGTTCTACGACGCCCCCCTCTGTCCTGCCGGACATCTCCCCCTCAAGTGGGGAGATTGGCAGCTCCGCCGACAACGCCGCCCCTTGTTACGCCTGAGATTGGCGAAAGTCGCCGCGACATCCGATCTCCCCCCTTGAGGGGGAGATGGCCGGCAGGCCAGAGGGGGGCGCTGGCCCGCGAACCTTGCGCCATGACGACCCGATGCGCTCACACAGCCGGCGGGTTGAGCCGGGCAAAGCCTTCCTGCCGCCGATACGGGAAGTACGGGTAGGGCGCGGTGACTTCGCTTGCGGCGTCGAGCTTTTTCATCTGCTCCGGCGTCAAGGTCCAGCCAACGGCGCCGAGGTTCTGGCGAAGCTGTTCCTCGTTGCGGGCGCCGATGATGACCGACGACACGGTCGGGCGCTGCAGCAGCCAGTTGATGGCGATCTGCGGCACGGTCTTGCCGGTTTCCTGCGCCACCGCATCGAGCGCATCCATGACCCGGTAGAGATGCTCGTCCTCGACCGGCGGGCCGAAATCAGCTGTGTCGTGCAGCCGGCTCTGTTCCGGCAAGGGCTGGCCACGGCGGATCTTGCCGGTCAGGCGGCCCCAGCCGAGCGGGCTCCACACGAGCGCGCCGACGCCCTGGTCGAGGCCGAGCGGCATCAACTCCCATTCGTAGTCGCGGCCGACCAGCGAGTAGTAGACCTGGTGCGCGACATAGCGCGGATAACCGTGCTTGTCGGCTTGCGCCAGCGACTTCATCACTTGCCAGCCGGAGAAATTGGAGACGCCGACATAGCGCAGCTTGCCGGCGCGCACGAGTTCGTCCAGCGTCGACAAGACCTCCTCGATCGGCGTCCCGGCATCGAAAGCGTGCAGCTGCAACAGGTCGATATAGTCAGTGCCGAGGCGCTTCAGCGCGGCGTCCACCGACTTGATCAACCGCGACCGGGAAGAGCCATAGTCAGCCGGTCCGTCGCCCATCGGCAGCGCGGTCTTGGTCGATATCAGAACGGCATCGCGGCGGCCTTTTATGGCTTCGCCAAGCACCTCTTCCGAGGCGCCGTTCGAATAGACGTCGGCGGTGTCGAACAAATTGACGCCGGCCTCCAGGCAGATGTCGATCAGCCGCCGCGCTTCCCTGGCGTCGCTGTTGCCCCAGGCGCCGAACAGCGGGCCGGAGCCGCCAAAGGTTCCCGCGCCGAATGAGAGTGCGGGCACTTTCAGGCCCGATGCACCGAGACGTCGGTAGTCCATCTTTTTACTCCTGTGGAATGAAAGGTGTGGGAAGCGGGTTTGCAGAGGACGGTCACGACCGGATGGAGGCAGGCTCGCCGAGCGTGGCGGTGCGATCGAGACGCAGCGCCAGCCCCGCCACGCCGAGTGCCGTGAGCGGCAGCAGGGCGGCGACCCAGGTCAGTGCATCCAGGCCAAGGCCATGGGCAATGACCGCACCGCCAAGCCAGGCACCTGCCGCATTGCCGAGATTGAAGGCGGCGATGTTGAAGGACGAGGCGAGGCTCTGGCCGGCACCTTGCGCCTTGTCCAGTACCCACATCTGCAGCGGCGCCACGGTGGCAAAGGCGGCGGCCCCGAGCAGGCCGACATAGATGACGGCCATGACCTGGCTGTGGATGGCGAAGCTCATGGTTGCAAGCACCAGGGCCAGCACCACGAGACTGCCCAGCACGGCCGGCACCAGCCAGCGGTCGGCGACCTTGCCGCCAAGCAAATTGCCGGCGATGAGACCGCCGCCGAAGACGAGCAGGATCGGCGACACGGCCGCTTCCTTGAAGCCGCTGATCTCGGTCAGCAGTGGTGCGATATAGGTGAAGACGGCGAAGACGCCGGCATAGCCGAGCACCGTGGTGGCGAGGCCGAGCAGGACGGGCGTGCGGCGCAGCACGGCGAGATCGGCGCGCAGATCGCTCTTTTCGGGCGCCGTCCGGCTGCGTGGCACCAGAGCCAGGATGACGGCGAAGGCCGCCACACCGACCAATGTCACCGCCCAGAAGGTCGCCCGCCAGCCGAAGGCCTGGCCGAGCCAGGTGCCGAAGGGCACGCCGAGGATGTTGGCGATGGTCAGGCCGGTGAACATCAGCGCGATCGCCGAGGCTTGTCTGTTGGGTGCGACCAGCCCGGTGGCGACGACAGAGCCGACGCCGAAGAATGTGCCGTGGGCGAAGGCGGTGATAATGCGGGCGCCCATCAGCGTCCAGTAATCGGGGGCCAGCGCACAAGCGAGATTGCCAAGCGTGAAGATCGCCATCAGTGCCAGAAGCACGGTCTTGCGTGGCCAGTTGCCGGTGGCGATGGTCAGCAGGGGCGCGCCGATGACGACGCCGAGCGCATAGCCCGAAATGAGCTGGCCGGCGGCCGTGATCGAAACGCCGAGATCCTTGCTGACATCGAGCAGCAGACCCATGATGACGAATTCGGTGACGCCGATGCCGAAGGCACCGGCGGCAAGGGCGTAGAGAGCAAGAGGCATGGCGATTTCCACTTCGATGACGACGAGCGCCGTCCCGCGCCCCGAGCCCTGAGATCGTGCTTCCCGGCATTGTGAACCAGACTTGCCTCGGGCACATTTTCTGTGAAATAGATTCATAAATGGCCAGGCCCGACATCAATCGCTCCGGCGAGATCGAAGTGTTCGTGCGCGTCGTCGAGGAAGGCAGTTTTTCCTCTGCCGCACGCGCGTTGCGCATGACGCCTTCGGCGGTGAGCAAGCTGATCGCGCGGCTGGAGGCCCGGCTTGGCGCGCGGCTGGTCAGCCGCTCGACGCGAAAGCTGCAACTGACGCCGGAAGGTACCGCGTTCTACGAGAGCGGCCTGCGCATCCTCGCCGACATGGCGGCGGCCGAGCAGGAGGCAGCGGCGGGTGGTTCACCCCGCGGG
>NZ_RZOM01000502.1:0-4289 GCF_003999175.1 Mesorhizobium sp. M7A.F.Ca.ET.027.03.2.1
GGGCTGGGCAGCCTTGATGTCGACCGCTTGCGGGCGCTGGCCAAACTGTTTGCCGGCGATTTTCTCGACGGGCTGGAGCTCGAGCGCAGCCCGCATTTCAACAGCTGGCTGATCGCGCAGCGCCGCCGCTTCAGCGCTTGCCATGCCGCCGTTCTGGGACGGCTTGTCGCAAGCCTGCCGGCGCATAGTGACGAGGCGATCGCCCATCTCGACACATGGGTGGAACTGGCGCCGTTCGACACGCGCGGACATCTGGCGCTGCTGTCCAATCTGGCCGGGCGCGGCGAGGCCGGCGCGGCAGAGCAGCACCTGGCTTCGGCGGAGCGATTGTTTCGGTCGGAGGAGCTCGATTTCGCACCGCTTCGCGCGGCTTGGCGGGCGATCCGTGAACAACGGCCCGGGTCCTCGCCACGGACACAGGCGGCCTGTCTGTCCACGCTATCGCCACTGGTGGCCACCACCGTACCCGGCCCGGTCGAGCCCAGCCACGCGTCGCTGGCGGTGATGCCGTTTGTCGAGGAGAGCGGCGGCACGCGCGGCGGATTGGCCGACGGTTTCACCCACGACATCATCACCCGCCTGGCCAAGCTCAGGGATTTCTTCGTCATCGCGCGCGGATCGGTGTTTGCGCTGGCAGAGCAGAACATCGCGCCCGAGGATGCCGGCCGCCGGCTGAATGTCGACTATGTCGCCACCGGCACGGTGCGCAGCCCGTCCGGCCGCCTCATCGTCGGCGTCGAACTGATCGAGGTGCGCAGCGCCAGGATCGTCTGGGCCGAGACCTTCGAGCGCAGGCCCGATGACATCTTTTCCGTGCTCGACGACATCGGCAACAGCATCGTCTCCTCGATCTCGGCCGAGATCGAAACCGTCGAGCGCAACCGCGCCATGCTGAAGGCGCCCAGCTCGCTCAACGCTTGGGAGGCCTACCATCGCGGCCTCTGGCACATGTACCGCTTCACCCAGGCGGAAAACGAACAGGCGCGGCATTTCTTTGCCCAGGCCTTGCATCTCGACCCGACCTTTGCCCGCGCCTATGCTGGCCTGTCCTTCACCCACTGGCAGAACGCCTTCCAGCGCTGGGGCGACCGCGACCGCGAAAGCGCGCTGGCCTTCGAGAGCGCCGGACACAGCCTGCTGGTCGACGACCACAATCCGGCCGCGCATTGGGCGATGGGCCGGGCGCTGTGGCTGCGCGGCGAGCAGGACGGCTCGCTGCTCGAACTCGAGCGGGCGGTTGATCTCAGCCCCAACTTCGCGCTCGGCCACTACGCGCTGTCCTTCGTGCATTCGCAGTCGGGCGACCCGCAAGCGGCGATAGGCTCTTCCGATCATTCGCGCCATCTCAGCCCGTTCGACCCGCTGCTGTTCGGCATGCTGGGCGCACGCGCCATGGCGCATGTCCGGCTCGGCCAGTTCGAGGAAGCGGCCGAGTGGGCGCTGAAGGCGGCGGCGCGGCCCAACGCCCACGCCATCATACTGGCGATCGCCGCGCACTGCCTGGCGCTGGCCGGACGGCTCGACGAGGCGCGCGGCTTCGCCGCCGCCATCCGCAAGACAAGGCCGGACTATTGCGCCGACGATTTCATCGGCACCTTCCGCTTCGAGCCGGACGCCGTGGCGCTGTTCCGGCAGGGCGCCAGGCTTATCGGGCTGAACTGAAGCCTGGCATCGCCATCTCTGGGATCGCCTGGGAATTTCGCCTCAAATCCGCCGGGTTAACGAAGTCGGAAGGAGTTGTTTAACCGTTCGCGGCTATGTCACCGCGTGGGGGACCGACAAAGTGAGTATGATGAGCAACAGCCCCGACAAGCGCAATGAATGGCGCGCCATCTTTTACGTGCAAGCTCGCGTTGCCATCCTGTTTGTCCCGGTGGTTGCCAGCCTGCTGATCATAGCGGCGCTTGCCGGCAACGAACGCAAATCCGTTCCCAGCATGATCGACCCGACCGTCACCGGCTCCGTGCGGTAGACCGGCGGTCATCGGCTCTTCGAGATGCTGTCGGAGGCGGGCGCCTGGCGTGCGCTATCGGCGGTTTTCATTTGGCGCTAAAATCATCCGATGGCACTGAATGAGTGGGCCCGAACGATCAAGCGCGATGTGCATGCGCTCTACCTCGCCGCTCGCGATCCCCGAACGCCCCGGTACGCCAAGGCGCTTGCCGTGTGTGTTGCAAGCTATGCCTTGTCGCCAATCGACCTGATCCCCGATTTCATTCCGGTGATCGGCTATCTCGACGACGTCATCCTTGTCCCTTTGGGCGTCCTTGCCGTGGTCAGGATGATACCGCCCGAGGTGATGGCGGAACACAGAAAGACCGCCGCGCTGGCCGCCGACAGGCCGGTGAGCCGCTACGCGGCGGTGATCATTGTTTGTATCTGGACTGCCTCGATCGTGCTGGCCGGGTGGCTGGGATATCTGTATTTCGCCGACTGACTGCCAGGCCGTTCAGCAGGGGAAACCGCCGCCAATGAAGCCCGGACGGATCGCGCTTTTCCCGGGATTCCGTCGCCATGCGGCGCCGCTCAAACAAAGCGCGGGATCGGGCCGTTCTGCGGGGTCACGTCGTCCCCGAGGTCGACAAACACCTCGTCGACATAGCACCATGCCCAGCCTTCCGGCGGATCGTAGCCCTCGATGATCGGATGCTTGGTGGCGTGAAAATGTTTGGTGGCGTGGCGGTTGGGCGAGTCGTCGCAGCAGCCGACATGGCCGCAGGTGCGGCAGAGCCGCAAATGCACCCATTGCGACCCGCTCTTCAGGCACTCCTCGCAGCCGAGCGCGCTCGGCGTCACCTTCCTGATGTCGCGCGTATGCCTGCATTCATCCATCATGGTCTCCCTGCTGTTTGAGGTGCGTCCGCGCGCGCGAGATATGCATGCAATGCCGCGACCACCTGGGCGCCTTCGCCGACAGCCGCCGCGACGCGTTTGACCGAACCGGCGCGGACGTCGCCGATGGCGAACACGCCGCTGCGGCTGGTCTCCATCTGCGCCGATCCCAGCTCCGATCCGGTGCGCACGAACCCCCTGGCGTCCAGCGCCACACCGCAATTCGCCAGCCAATCGGTGTTCGGGTCGGCGCCGATGAAGAGAAAGAGATGGCGGATCGGGCGCGTCGTTTCCGCGCCGCTGGCGCGGTTGCGCCATCGCACCGTGCCAAGATTGCCCTCTTCGCCGTCCAGCGCCTCGATTTCGGTCCCGGTCAGCACCTCGATGTTCGGCTGCGCCTTGATGCGTTCGACCAGGTAGCGCGACATGCTGGCATCGAGGCTGCCGCCGCGCGCCAGCAGCGCCACTTTGCGCGCATGACTGGCCAAGTAGACAGCCGCCTGCCCGGCCGAATTGCCGGCGCCGACCAGCGCCACTTCCTGGTCCGCGCAAAGCCGCCCTTCGATGGGCGACGCCCAATAGTGCACGCACGTTCCCTCGAACCGCGCCAGATTGGCGATGTCGAGGCGGCGATAGCGCGCGCCGCTGGCGATCACCACGCTGCGCGTGCGCACGGTCTCGCCATCGCCGACATCGAGCAGATAGCGGGCGCCTGACGCGTCGGAGGCGGCGCTCAAAAGCTTCGCCTCGTCCGGGATGACCATTTCGACGCCGAATTTCTGCGCCTGGTTGTAGGCGCGCGCCATCAGCGCCATGCCGGTAATGCCTGTGGGGAAACCAAGATAGTTCTCGATGCGCGAGGAGGCGCCGGCCTGACCGCCGAAGGCACGGCAGTCGAGCACGATCGTCGATAGGCCTTCGGAGGCCGCATAGACCGCCGCCGCCAGCCCCGCCGGGCCGGCGCCGACGATGGCCACGTCATACACCGTCTCGGCATCGATCGGCCGCAGCAGGCCGATGCAGCGGGCGAGGTCCTTTTCGCCGGGGTTCATCAGCAGCCTGCCGTTTGGACAGAGCACGATCGGCAGGTGGTGCGGATCGACCTCGAAGCGTTCTACCAGGGTTTTGGCGCAGGGATCGCTGCCGGAATCGAGCACGCGATGCGGCTGGCCGCTGCGGGCGAGGAAACCCTGCAGCCGCAACACGTCGGCATTGTCCTGGGGTCCGATGATGATCGGCCCGCTGGTGGCGCTCTCCAAAAGCCCGACGCGGCGCAGGATCAGCGCCCGCATGATGCGCTCGCCGAGATTGGCCTCCTGCACCATCAGGTCGCGCAGTCGCTGCGAGGCGATGACGAATGCCTCCACCGGTTCGGCGGCCTGCGCATTGACCAGCGAGGGCCGGGCCGAAAGCTGCGCCAGCTCGCCGACAAAG
Organism: Mesorhizobium sp. M7A.F.Ca.ET.027.03.2.1; assembly: GCF_003999175.1. NCBI lineage: Bacteria > Pseudomonadati > Pseudomonadota > Alphaproteobacteria > Hyphomicrobiales > Phyllobacteriaceae > Mesorhizobium > Mesorhizobium sp. M7A.F.Ca.ET.027.03.2.1. The sequence goes on from NZ_RZOM01000502.1 coordinate 4,267, forward strand.
CTGCCTGGGCCATGCGTGACGAT
>NZ_RZOM01000503.1:0-4279 GCF_003999175.1 Mesorhizobium sp. M7A.F.Ca.ET.027.03.2.1
CTGTTGGAGGATGAACCCGCTTCCCCACCGATGATGGCGTTCGAGCCAGGGGAACTGCGGCAACTGTTGGAAGACGAGCCTGCCTCCCCACCAATGATGGCGTTCGAGCCAGGGGAACTGCGGCAACTGTTGAATGATGAGCCTGCCTCCACTTGGGCACAAATCAATTCGACCCCACATGCGCGAGCGGACGGTGTTCATCAGCCAGCCCAGGCGCCCTGGCTCCCTGAACGCAGAAGATAACTTTGCGGAGGAGCGGTCACGCAACTGTCGGCGGCGCCGGGCCTCAGGGTGAATGGAGAGGATGGTGTCGCGTGAAGGCGCAACACGCGTGCTGACCGACCTGCATAGTAGGAAGTCGTTCATTGCTCCCAAATCGTATGTGAGGAACATTCCTGTCCCGGCTGCACCGCGCGATGCTAGGTCGCGTTGTTCAGCGGGCCAAGCCGATGACACCTACGAAGCTACTGATCGGGCAGATCGCCGTTGTGTGCGCAATTGTCATTATCGGCGTATGGACGGCAACCCAATGGTGCGCTCAAATGCTGACCTACCAGACGCCTCTCGGCGCACCATGGTTTCTCTTCGCCGGCTGGCCAATCTACAAGCCGTGGAAGCTGTTTGAATGGTGGTTCCACTTCGATGCTTATGCGCCGGAGGTCTTCGACAAAGCCGGTACGCTTGCAGGCGCCAGCGGATTCCTGGGCTGTGCCGCCGCAATCGCAGGCTCGCTTTTGCGCGCGCGACAGCGCGGGTCGGTTACGACCTATGGGTCTTCACGGTGGGCCACGACTCATGAGGTCGAGACGGCAGGGTTGTTACGGCCGGCGGGCGTTTTCCTCGGTAGGCTGAACGATCGCTATCTGCGCCATGACGGCCCGGAGCACGTCATGGCATTTGCGCCGACGCGTTCGGGCAAGGGCGTGGGGCTGGTTGTTCCAACGCTACTTTCCTGGACCGGGTCTGCCATCATTCATGATATAAAAGGCGAAAATTGGCAGTTGACCTCCGGCTGGCGGTCGAAATTCTCGTACTGCCTTCTGTTCAATCCGACCGACCCGAGATCGGCACGCTACAACCCGCTGCTGGAGGTGCGCAAAGGCCCAGATGAGATCCGGGACGTTCAAAACATCGCCGACATCCTCGTCGATCCCGAGGGCGCGCTGGAGCGACGGAATCACTGGGAGAAGACCAGCCATTCACTCCTAGTTGGCGCCATTTTGCACGTGCTCTACGCTGAAGAGGACAAGACGCTAGCCCGCGTCGCCACCTTCCTGTCGGACCCGCAACGCTCGTTTGCCGCAACGCTACGGCGGATGATGACGACAAACCATCTCGGGACGGGGCATAACCCTCAGGTCCATCCCGTAGTGGCCTCGGCGGCTCGCGAACTCCTGAACAAGTCGGAAAACGAGCGCTCAGGCGTCCTCTCGACCGCCATGTCCTTTCTTGGGCTTTATCGTGATCCAACGGTCGCGGCGGCCACTTCGTCCTGCGACTGGCGCATCGCTGACCTAGTGGATGGAGAGCGACCGCTGTCGCTCTATCTGGTCGTGCCGCCTTCGGATATCTCGCGCACCAAGCCTTTGGTGCGACTGATCTTGAACCAGATCGGCAGGCGGTTGACGGAGCGTCTGGAGGGGGACCCGAAGAAGAGCCGTAAGCATCAGCTGCTCATGATGCTGGACGAGTTTCCGGCGCTCGGTCGCCTCGACTTCTTCGAAACGGCGCTCGCCTTCATGGCAGGTTATGGCATTCGCTCCTATCTGATCGCACAATCTTTGAACCAGGTTTCAAAGGCCTATGGCGAGAACAATGCTATTCTCGACAATTGCCACGTGCGAATTGCCTTTTCCTCCAATGACGAACGCACGGCCAAGCGCATCTCGGATGCCCTCGGCACCGCAACCGAACTTAGGTCGATGCGCAACTATGCGGGCCATCGGCTTGCGCCCTGGCTTTCACATGTCATGGTGAGCCGCCAGGAAACCGCGCGCCCGCTCCTGACGCCAGGCGAGGTGATGCAATTGCCGCCGTCAGACGAATTGGTCCTGGTTTCTGGGTTGCCGCCGATCCGCGCCAAGAAGCTGCGCTATTATCAGGATCAGAATTTCACAGATCGGGTGCTGCCTGCGCCGGTGCTGCACGACGGACCCTATGCGGACTGCCCTGCATCACGCCCGGACGGCTGGACTGGACAAGTGTGCAGCGTCGATAGCCGACTTGCTGCGGACGAGGAAAGCGCCGACGCGCCAGTTGAAGACGAGGGAGGCGTTCAGCAGCAACGCCATCCAAGCCTGCCCGAAGAAGACGTTGTTGTCTCTCAAGAGCCCGATCAGGCCGATCTGTACAAGCCCGCAGACGATGACAGCGAAGCGCTCGCGGACAAGCGTGTCATGGATCGGATTTCCACTGCGGCCCGCGCCTACGGTATCAACGAGGGCAGGGGCGACGATGTCATTCCCGGCTTCTGAAGTCCGCTGAGTTGCAGAGCGCACCTCAGCGTAGATAACGGCCATAAGCAATTTTGAGCGTCTGGCCGATGCTTCTCCCGTCGCCGGCGCAACGCCGGGCCGTCGGAACGAGCCGCATGAAGCCGCACCGCATTCGCCATCAGTTTCTGCTTGAGCCGGAGCTCAGCGAGAAACTGGACAACCTCAGTCGCGATCCGTCAACGACCAAATCAGCGATCGTGGCGAAGGCGATCGAGGCGTTCATCGAGCGGCGTGGCGAGAGCGAGTTCGATCGGCGCTACGGCGTAAGGCTTGACCGGCTCTCCCGCGATCTTGCCCACGTCAGGCGCGATTCCGAGGTGATCCTGGAGAGCCTGGCGCTCTTCATCCGCTTTTCGATCACCCTTCACGCCCACACGCCGGTCCCGGATCGGGCAACGCAGGCTATTGCCCAAGAGCGTTTCGAGAAATTCGTTGAGAAGGTCGGCCGCCAGATCGCTTCCGGCAAAAAGTCGCTTAGCAAAGACAATGGTGGGGGAGGGGAAGGATGAGCTCTCATCCCGAGGCCGACCACCGGCGGCGTGTCATGCTGCGCACCGCCATGGGTCCGGCAATCACCGAAGCCCTGGCCGATCCGTCCGTCATCGAGGTGATGGTCAATCCCGACGGCGCGCTGCGACTCGACCGGTTAGGCGAAGGTCGGGTCGATACCGACGTTCACATGCACCCGTCCGAGGCAGAACGTATCATCCGCCTGGTTGCTTCGCACGTGCGCGCCGAGGCGCACGCCGACAACCCGATCGTCAGTGCCGAATTGCCGTCTGGCGAACGCTTCGAAGGCCTGCTGCCACCTGTGGTGTTGGCGCCATGTTTTGCCATCCGCAAGCCCGCCGCGAAAGTCTACACCCTGGCCGACTATGTTGCCGAACGCATCATGCTGCCGCTGCAGGCCGATGCGCTGAAAAAGGCCGTCCGCGAGCGGCGCAACATGCTGATCGCCGGCGGCACTTCCTCGGGGAAGACAACACTCGCCAACGCTCTGCTGGCTGAAGTCGCCGAATGCGACGATCGGGTGATCCTGATCGAGGACACACGCGAACTGCAGTGCGCGGCCAGGGACTGCGTTGCCCTGAGAACAAGGCGGGGCTCGGTCACCCTTGCCGATCTCGTGCGCTCGACGCTGAGGCTCAGGCCGGACCGCATCATCGTGGGCGAGGTGAGGGGCGCGGAAGCGCTCGACATGCTGAAGGCATGGAACACCGGGCACCCAGGCGGCATCGCTACCGTACACGCCAATTCCGCGCGCTCGGCTCTCTATCGCATTGAGCAACTCGCCCAGGAAGCGGTGGTCACCGTTCCCCGCCGGCTCATCGCTGAGGCGATAGATCTGATCGTCTTCATAGCGGGACGCGGCTCGTCGCGCCACATCGACGCAATCGCCGAGGTCACCGGTCTCGACGGCAGCGGCGATTACGCCGTTGCCCCGCTCACGCTTTCGCAACTCCAGCAGCTTTGAAAGGCCTTCCTCATGCGCAAGAAGCTTCGCTTTCTTTCGTCCACAGCGCTCGCCTTTCTTAACACGGCCCCGGTTTATGCCGCCGGCTCCGGCATGCCGTGGGAGCAGCCGCTGCAGCAGATCCTGGAGTCCGTGCAGGGACCGGTCGCCAAGATCGTTGCGGTGATCATCATTATCACCACCGGCCTGACGCTTGCCTTCGGCGACACCGCCGGTGGTTTTCGGCGCCTGATTCAGATCGTCTTCGGTCTGTCAATCGCCTTCGCGGCATCGAGCTTCTTCCTCTCCTTCTTCTCCTTCGGTGGTGGGG
>NZ_RZOM01000504.1:0-4276 GCF_003999175.1 Mesorhizobium sp. M7A.F.Ca.ET.027.03.2.1
GAGCTGCTGGGCAAGCCGAAGGCCGAGATCAAGGCGCGCGTCGCCGAGATGCTGAAGTTGGTCAAGATGGAGGCACTCGCCGGTCGTCGTACCAGCCAGATCTCCGGCGGCCAGCAGCAGCGCGTGGCCTTGGCCCGCGCTTTGGCGCCGCAGCCGAAGGTGCTTTTGCTCGATGAGCCGCTGTCGGCGCTTGACTACAAACTGCGCAAGGAGATGCAGATCGAGTTGAAACGGCTGCAGCACGAGACCGGTATCACCTTCATCTTCGTCACCCACGACCAGGAAGAAGCGCTGACCATGTCAGACCGCATCGCGGTGATGTCATCGGGCAAGATCCTGCAGGTCGGTTCGCCCTGGGATATCTACGACAAGCCGGCGGAGCGCTTCGTCGCCGACTTCATCGGTGAAACCAACTTCCTCACCGCCGCCATCAGCGAGATGGCCAACGGCAAGGCGCGCGCCACGCTCAAATCCGGTGCGACCATCGAGGCGACCGTGGCCCAGGGTTTCCAGCCCAAACCCAACGCCACGGTGGTGGTTCGGCCCGAACACGCCAAGCTGACCAAGGCCAAGGGCGAACTGTCGGGGACGGTCGAAAACATCGTCTATTTCGGTACCGACACCCACATCCATGTTCATCTCGACAGTGGCGAACTCTTCACCGTACGCCAGCAGAACACGCGCAGCGCGGGCTGCGGTTTCGAGAAGGGCGACGCAGTTGGCATCCTCATCGGCAGCGATGCCGCTCAGGTTCTGAAGGACTGACGATGGCGACCGCGGAAGAAGTCGCCAAGGCAGCGGAGCGGCGCGATGTCCGTGACCGCTGGCTTTTGTCAGCGCCAGCGCTGCTGGTCATTTTCCTCGCCGCGACCGGCCCCTTGCTGATCGTGCTCGTCTACTCGTTTCTGACGCCAGGCTCCTATGGCGACGTGAAGTGGCAGTTCTCGCCGGAAGCTTGGGTGTCGGTGTTTCTGGAACGCGATATCTTCGACGACACGCTTTCGATCGCCGCCGCCCACGTCACCATCTTCCTGCGCTCGATCAAGCTCTCGGTGGTGACGACGATCGCCACTTTGGTGCTTGGTTTCCCGACCGCCTATTTCATGGCGACGCGCAGCGAAAAAACCCGCGATCTCTGGCTGTTCCTGATTACCATTCCGTTCTGGACCAACCTTTTGATCCGCACCTTCGCGGTGCTGCAGATCATCCGCAACGAAGGCATCGTCAACACGATCCTGCTCAAGCTCGGCATCATCTCGGCGCCCATCCAGATACTCTACACCGACACGGCGATCCTGATCGGCATGGCCTATGTCTACCTGCCGCTGATGGTGCTGCCGATTTATGCCAGCATGGAAAAACTCGATTTCCGGTTGGTCGAGGCGGGGTACGACCTTTACGCGTCGCGCTTCCAGGTGCTGCGGCGGATCATCTTTCCGCTGGTCAAGCCGGGCGTCATCGCCGGCTCCATACTGGTCTTCATTCCAGCGCTTGGCGCCTATGTGACACCGAGCGTGCTTGGCGGCGGCAAGAATATGATGCTGTCCAACCTGATCGAATTGCAGTTCGGGCAGGGTCGCAACTGGCCACTCGGCTCGGCACTGTCGATCGCCGTCATGATTATCGTCATGGTGGCGCTGCTTGCCTATGTGCGTAATGCCGGAAGATCGGGGGTGCGTCATGGCTAAGAACTTTTCCATCAAGCACCAGCCAGGGTTCACCGCGATCGCCGCGACCTGCTTTATCGTGCTGTACCTGCCGATCATCGTGCTGGTCATCTATGCCTTCAACGCGGCGAGCTCGACCTCCGAATGGGGCGGCTTTTCGCTGAAATGGTTCCAGTCGGCATGGCAGAACACGCAGGTCGTCGATGCCACGCTGCGTTCCTTCCAGATTGGCTCCATCGCGGCGGTGCTCTCCACGATCTTTGCCACCATGGCGGCGCTCGCCACCACCCGCACCGCGCCCTATCCCGGCCTCACCTTCAAATATGCGGCGATCAACCAGCCGCTGATGGTGCCCGAGATCGTCACCGGCGTGGCGCTGCTGATCTTCTTCTCGCGCATCAAGATCTTCACCGGCTATTCCGGCATCGGCTATCTGGTCGCCGCGCACACGGCGTTCTGCATTCCCTTTGCCTATTTGCCGATCCGGGCGCGGCTTGAGAATATGGACCTGACGCTGGAGCGTGCCGCAGCCGACCTCTACGCGACGCCCTGGAAGGCTTTCCGGCGCATCACGCTGCCGCTTCTGTGGCCCGGCATCCTGGCCGGGCTGATGCTGGCCTTCGTCATCTCGCTCGACGACGTCGTCATCACCGAGTTCGTCAAATCAGGCGGCCAGGACACGCTGCCCACTTACATGCTCGGCCAGATCCGCCGCGGCATCACACCCGAGATCAACGCGATATCGACCGCCTTCCTGCTGCTTTCGGTCGCGATCGTCACGTTGTTTTTCTTCGTCAGCAGGAAACGAGACTGAACCGAAAAATGGGAGTTAAAACCATGAACTGGAAGACAACAGCAACCGCCATGGGGTTGGCGTTGCTCGCCTCGACGGGCCTGGCCCGCGCCGACGGCGTGCTCAACATCTACAATTGGGGCAACTACACCAGCCCCGACGTGATCAAGAAGTTCGAGGCCAAATACAACGTCAAAGTGACCATCACCGACTACGATTCCAACGACACCGCGCTGGCCAAGGTTCGCCAGGGAGGCACCGGCTTCGACATTGCGGTGCCGTCGCAGACCTACGTGCCGATCTGGATCAAGGAAGGCCTCATCCAGGAGACCGATCCTGGCAAGATGGAAAACTTCAAGAACGTGGCGCCGGAATGGGCCAATCCCGATTTCGATCCGGGACGCAAATACAGTGTTCCATGGGCGTGGGGCACGATCGGCGTGGTCGTCAATACCGATGCCTACAAGGGGCCGGCCGATAGCTGGGGCATCATCTTCAACACGCCTGACGAGCTCAAGGGCAAGGTCAATGTCGTTCCGGAGATGGGCGATGTGATGTTCGCCGCGATCAAGTATGTCGGCGGCCAGCAATGCACCGACGACAAGGCGGTGCTGAAGAAGGTGCGCGACCTGTTGGTGGCGGCCAAGCCGAACTGGATCGCGATGGAATACAACACCATCGAGAAGATGGGCGCCGGCGACTTCAAGGCGACCAGCGACTGGAACGGCTCGGCGCTGCGCCAGCGGCTGGCCAACCCGGCCATCCACTACAACTATCCGAAAGAAGGCTTCGGCCTGTGGAGCGACAACGTCGTCGTTCTTAAGGAAGCCAAGAACGTCGAGAACGCCAAGCTTTTCCAGAACTTCATCATGGACCCGGAAAACGCGGCAGGTCTCTCGGCCTTCCATCGCTACGCCAATGCCATCACCGGCTCGGACAAGTACATGCCGGCCGACATGAAGGACGCGCCCGAAGTCATCATTCCGGCCGCGGACAAGCCACGTGGCGAGCTGCAGCAGATGTGCTCGCCGGAGACCCAGGAAATTTACACCAAGATCTGGACCGAGTTGCAGAAATAAACTGGGTTCGACGGACCCGGCGGCACACGCCGCCGGGTCCGTTTTCATGTTCAAGGGACTCGGCCGTCATGGACTCCTATCGCAATTCCGATCCGCGGCCGCCGATCATGCAGGGCTCGCCGCCCGCCATGGTACCGCCGAAGCTCGACTGGGACCGGCCGCCGTGGAACCGCTGGGCGTTCCAGCACATCCGTGAAATTCTGCCGACCGCCGAAGTCTGGCGCGGCAACGGCCATCGCCACCGCTTCGAACGCGCCGAGGCCGATCTCGACGGGCTGGCGGTCGAGGACAGCGAGGGCATGCCGACGACGCTCGCCGGGTTGCTCGACGAGACCTATACGGACGGCTTTCTGGTGCTCAAGGACGGCAAGGTCGCCTATGAGCGCTATTTCAACGGCATGGATGAGCGCACGCTGCACTTGTCGCAGTCGATGGCGAAGTCCGTTACCGGTTCGGTGTTCGGCATACTGGTCGGGCGCGGCCTGATCGATCCGGCCAGACTGGTAACAGATTACCTGCCGGAACTCGGCGTTACCGGCTGGACCGGCGCCAGCGTCCAGCATGTGCTGGACATGACCAGCGGCGTCCGTTTCTCAGAGGAATATACCGACCGCTATTCCGACATCGGCCAGGTCGATGTCGCCACCGGCTGGAAGCCGGTGCCGCCGGACAGCGATCCGGCCTTTCGTTGGCCCTCGCACATGTTCGAGCTGATCCTCGGCTTGAAGGACACGATC
>NZ_RZOM01000505.1:0-4256 GCF_003999175.1 Mesorhizobium sp. M7A.F.Ca.ET.027.03.2.1
GAATCGTCTCGGTAGCCACGCCCTGCCCGATCGTGACAGTCACCTTCTGGTCGCCGGCCGGCAACACGGCTTTCGTCGTCCCATAGAAGGTGGCGGGCATGTCAGCACCAGGATAGTCGATGACGACAGCCGCGCCATCGACGACATCCGCCCCCGCGCTCGGTCGCGGGTGGATGATGAGCGTGCCGGCATCCAAGTTGAAAAGCGGCTTGTAGACCTGGCCGGCCTCGATCTTGACCTTCTGCTCGGTCTTGGCCTGGCCGTCACTGGCCACGACGATATAGTCGCCCGGTTCCAGATTGGCCTTGTAGGCGCCGTATTCGGTGCTGACGTAGTCGCCGCGCGTACCGTCGGGTTTGGCCTTGTAGATTTCCCAGGCGTTGCCGTCAGTGACGGGATCGCCGCCCTCGGCAAGCACCGCTATCGGCAGGAAATTGAATTCCGGTTTGGCCGGCTCCGGCGCGGGCGCTGGCGCAGGTGCCGGAGCCGGTTCAGGAGCAGGCGCCGCCACTGTCTCGGCAAGCGCCTCCTGCAACGCCTTCTCGTCGGAGGCCTGGATGTATTTGCCGCCGGTGTTGTCGGCGAGGCAGGCGATCTGCCGGCCCTCATCGGCGGTCAGGCCGAAACCGACGACATCGGCGGTGAAGTCGACGCCGGATGCCTCGAGCTCCTTGCCAAGCGCGCAAGGGTCGCCCCCGCATGTTTCGAGCCCGTCGGTGATGAGCACGACGGTCGCCTTGTCCTCGGTGTATTTCAACGCCTCGGCCGCCTGCTTGACGGCAGCGGTCAGCGGCGTCTTGCCGAGGAATTTCAGGCTGTCGGCAGCGGCCGAAATGGCGCTGCCCGAACCTGCCTGCGGCGGCACGATCAGCTGGATGTCGTCGCAGCTGCCCTTTTCACGGTGGCCATAGGCTATAAAGCCGATGTCGTCGTCGGTGGGGACCGATTGAAGCACGGTTCGAAGCGACTCTCGGGCGATTTCGAGCTTGGGCTTGCCGTCGATCTGCGCCCACATCGAGCCGGACGCATCGAGAATGATGATGACCTTGTTTGCGGCGAAGCCGAACGTCGTCATCGCCAAAAGGAGGATCGCCGCAGCGACGCCCCGTGCAAGTCCCGCCATCGAAATCTCCTAAATCCGCCCCTGATCCGGGCGGCAAGCTATTTGACGCGGCGCCGGGACACAAGTCCGGGCAGCCAGGTGCGTAGGGCCCGAACCCAGCTTAACAAAAGTCGTGACGACAGCCAGTTCGGGGTGTCGGCAGTGCCGAAGGCTTTCCATGATAGGAATTTTTTCTTGACTGGATGCACTCAGCTATGGTACATTTTTGCCCATGGTGCTGATTTGCGCCGGTGACCCGCCGCTCAGGCGGGTTTTTCGTTTGATGCACCCGTCAGCCTACGCGCGGCCAAGGCTCCGAAAGAACCCGTTACCCGAATTCGCTACCCTGGCCCGATGCGCCGGGCCGAATGCCGAACTTTTCAGCGGAAGCGGAATTCAGTAGGTCGTGCGGCGCTCTTCCGAGGGCGGCCTGCCGAATTGCAGCCGGTAGCTTTGGGCGAAGTAGGAATGCGAGGTGAAGCCGGTCGCTATCGCCACATCGAGGATCGGCATGTTGGTCTGGCGCAGCAGTTCGCGCGCCCGCTCCAGCCGCAGCCGCATGTAATAACGGCCAGGCGTGACGCTGAGGTGGCGCAAGAACAGGCGCTCGACCTGGCGCACCGAAAGGCCGGCGGATTTGGCCAGCTGCACTGCCGACAGCGGCTCGTCGAGATGGTCGGCCATCAGTTCGACGATGCGTCTGAGCTTCTCCGACTTGCCGGTCAGGTCGCGTTCCGGGCCGACGCGCTGGCGGTCGCCGGCCGAGCGGATGCGTTCGTGCTGGAACTGGTTGGCGACGCCATTGGCGAGGTTCGAGCCGAAATCGCCGCGCACGATCTCCAGCATCAGGTCGATCGAAGTGGTGCCGCCGGCGCAGGTGTAGCGCTTGCGATCGATCTCGAAGACGTTGCCGGTGCAGTTGATGTCGGGGAAGCGTTCGACGAAGCCGGCGCGGTTTTCCCAATGGATGGTGCAGCGATAGCCTTCGAGCTGGCCGGCCTCGGCCAGCAGGTAGGAGCCGACCGACAGGGCACCCAGCGCATTGCCGCGCCGGCCCCAACTGCGCAGTGCCGCCAGCACCTTGCTCTTGCCGGGAAATTCCGTCGTCAGCCCGACCGAGACGAAAAGGATATCGACCGGCGGCAGGTCGGCAACGGCGTAGTCGATCTTGAGCGGCAGGCCATTGGAAGCCATCACCGGATCGCCATCGGCCGACACCGTCGTCCAGCCGTAGAAGTCGCGGCCAAGCAACCGGTTCGCCGAGCGGAACGTATCGATCGCGGCAGCCAGCGAGAACATGGAGAACTTGTCTACCAGCAGGAATGCGAACTGCCGCCCGCCTTGAACGGGGTCCGTGATGACCGGCCGTTCTGAGGGAACACTGGGGTTCGGCAAAGCTGCGGCTTTCTGGCGGGTCAGAAGGACGGCCGTTTCAATCCGGCCGCTAGGTAGGCCGAGGCTAACGTATTGGCCATCAGCATGGCAATGGTCATCGGCCCGACACCGCCGGGAACCGGCGTGATGGCGCCGGCGGCCTTAGCCGCTTCGGCATAGGCGACATCGCCGACGAGGCGGGACTTGCCCTCGCCCTTTTCCGGGGCCGGAATGCGGTTGATGCCGACATCGATGACGGTGGCGCCTGGCTTCACCCAATCACCCCTGATCATCTCCGGCCTGCCGACGGCCGCGACGAGGATATCGGCGGTGCGGGCCAAGGCCGGCAGATCCCTGGTGCGGCTGTGGGCGATGGTGACAGTGCAGTTGGCGGCAAGCAGGAGATTGGCCATCGGCTTGCCCACGATGTTGGAGCGGCCGACGACGACGGCGTTGAGGCCGGACAGGTCCTTGCCGCGCACCCGCTCGATCAGAAGCATAGAGCCGGCCGGCGTGCAAGGCACGAAGGCTGTCTCGAGTTCACCGGTGCCGAGCTTGCCGACATTGATGAAATGGAAGCCGTCGACATCCTTTTCCGGCGCGATGGTCTGGATGATCTTGCCGGCGTCGATATGGGCTGGCAGCGGAAGCTGCACGAGGATGCCGTTGATGGCCGGATCGGCGTTGAGATCGCCGATGATCTTCAGCAACGCCGGTTCCGAGGTTTCGGCCGGCAGCGTGTGCTGGACGGAATGAAAGCCGCATTCCTTGGCGGTGCGCGACTTGGACGCGACATAGACCTGGCTGGCCGGATCCTCGCCGACGATAACCACGGCAAGACCCGGCTTGGCCTGGCCCTTGGCGACAAGCTCAGCCGTCAGGGTCTTGACCGACCCCACAACGTCGCCGGCAACGCTCTTGCCATCAATCACTTCGGCCATGGACTACCCTCAACACCAGAATGCCCAAGCGCGTCGCTTGCGGAAGCGACGCGCTTTTCGATCTTTCACAGCGTGGCATTTTCACGAAAATTCCAACATGCAATCCCGCCAAAGCGCCGTCCCATGCCGTTTACGCGAAACCGGCATGTTTTTGTACGGCACAGCGCAGATTTTTGTGGCTCAGAAGTAGCGACGCCGCACGCGGCTCTCGGTCAGTTCGCGAACCGCTTCGCGGAATTCGCGCAGGCTGGCGCGGATTTCCTCGATTGGCGCTTGCTGCTCGGCATCCTCCGCGGCCCGCGACGGCTCCGCCGGTCGCTGATGAGGCTGAGGCGCCTGCTGTTGCGGGAGGGGCGGCTGTGGATAGGACTCGGAAGCAGGCTGAGCCGGATCGGGCTGCTGCCCCGCATTGGCGGCCGGCATCGATTGCGGATAGGGATAGGCCGGCGGCTGTGCGTAGCCCAAAGGCTGCGCGTAGGGATAGAGCTGCGGCCCGGAATATGGCCGCTGCTGCACCATGGGAGGCGGCAGTGGCGGCTGCGCCGTCTGCTGCGGATGGCCGCCGGGCTGGAAAAGCGGCGCCGGGTATGCTGTCGCGGCCGCCTGCCGAGGCTCGAAGGCCGGTGCCGACTGGGGATAAGCGCGGTATTGCGGATCCTGCATTGACCCCCCGTTTTCGGCAGAAGCCCATTCAACGGTATCGAACGGCTCCTCCCTGGACGGCCTGCGGGAGACGGACTTGTGCAGCCTCGACAGCAAGGCGCCGATCCGGCCGGGACCTTCGGCCGGCGAGACCTCGGCTTGCTGGACAGGTGGTGGCGCGGCCGGCGGTGGTGATG
>NZ_RZOM01000506.1:0-4240 GCF_003999175.1 Mesorhizobium sp. M7A.F.Ca.ET.027.03.2.1
CAGGAGACGAAGGCAAGTGCGGCGGCGGCCATGATCGAGGGCGTCATCAACGGCAGCACGATGGTGACCAGCACGGTGAACCAGCCGGCACCGCCCGCTCGCGCCGCTTCGATCAGTTCGCGCGGCAGCTTGCGCAGGCCGGCGCGCACCAGCAGGAAAACCAGCGGCCCATACTGCACGCCGAGCAGCAGGATGATGCCCAATGTCGAATAGAGCGGATTCCTGGTACCGAGCGGCGGTGCCGCCCCGAACAGCTTGAGGAACGGGCTTGCCGGGCCGAACAATTGCAGCCAGGCCAGCGCCGTCACCTGCGGTGCGATCATCAAGGGCATGACGTAACAGAGCACCATGGCGCTGCGAGCGCGGATATCGGTCAGAGTGACGAGGACGGCCACCAGCGTTCCCGACAGCACCGCAAGCAGGGTGCCGCCGATGCCGACGACCAGTGTGTGCCAGGTGGCGATCCAGGTCGCCGGACTGGCGAGCCCCGCCTTTATCGCGACGGCCGACAGCGTGCCGCCGGGTGCCACGATCTCCTTGATCAGGCGCAGCATCGGCAGCAGCGAAAGCAGGACGATGACGATGGCTACCGCCGCCGTCAGGACCAATTCCTGGCCCCGGCTTTCGCTGATCCGTGTTGACATGATTGCGTTTCCTGGGGTCGATCAGCCGATGCGATCGGGTTTCGCCCGTCAGGGATGCCGCTGGGACGGCATCCCTGATGGATTGCCGGCTCAGCCGCCGAACAGTTCCGAGAACTTCGCCTTGTCGGCGTCAGTCTTGGCGACGATTGCCTTGGTGTCGAACGACATCACCTTGACCTTGACGCCTTCCGGCAGCCATTCGGGGCGGCCGACCGAGGCGCGCGCCGGCAGATAGCCCATCGAAAGCGCAAGCTTCTGGCCGTCATCGGAAAGAATGAAGTCGACGAACTTCTTGGCGCCATCGACATTCCTGGCGGTCTTCATGATGGCGACCGGTTCGGTCACTGCCGGCACACCTTCCGAGGGGAACACGAACTCGACCGGGGAACCCTTCTTCTTGGCGTTCATCGCCATGAAGTCGACGAGGATGCCATAGGGCTTCTCGCCCGATGCCACCGACTTCAGCACCGCACCATTGCCGCGCACGCTGACGGTGTTGTTGGTCTTCAGCTTCTGGAAGAAATCCCAGCCATAATTGGTATCGCCGACGAAGCCCGAAAGCAGGTAGGCGGCCGCACCCGAATAGAGCGGGCTCGGCATGACCAGGCCATCTGCATAGGCCGGCTTGGCGAGATCTGCCCAATGCTGCGGCTTCTCGGTCGCCGCGGTGTTGTAGACGATGCCGGTGGTGATCAGCTTGCTGCCGAAATAGGTCTTGTCGGCATCATAGGCATCCGCTTCGATGCCTTCGAGCTTTGCCTCGGGATAGGGCAGCAGCCGGTCGTCCTTCTTCAACAGCTCCATCGAGACCGCATCGGCGATCAGAAGCACGTCGGGCTGCGGGCTGCCGGCGGCAAACTCGGCCGCCATCTTGGTCAGGATATCGCTCGTTCCCGAGCGATAGATATTCACATCGATACCCGGCTGTGCCTTCTTGAAGGCATCCACGGTCTTGGCCGCGTCGGCTTCTGGTTGGGACGTGTAGAGCGTCAGTGTTTCGGCGTTTGCCACCCCGGCAAACAAAGTTGCCGCGAGTGCCAGCTGGCTGGCCAGCAGCTTGATGAAGTGCGTCTTCAATGAGACCTCCTGTCTTGTCTGTGCATGACCGGTCCGGCTCTGGCCGGCTCCCCGTCTCTTCCTCCCTGCACGGCGCATATGACTGGTGGATGACACAGCGCGTGAAACCCACAAAATATGTTCATATGTACGATGTCAATTACAAATGAACAGAAATGTGCGACAATCGACACGCCGAAGATCCGGCATCAGTTGACATCCGGCCGGTGTTTCCTTGATGAGCACCGGGCAGGCCACGGCTCATGAGGAACAGGAACCGATGACCACAGAAAAACCCAGACAGGCTCGCCTGCCGATGGTCTCGTCGGACCTTACCGTCAAGACGGCATGGCTCTACTATGTCGAAGGTTTCACCCAGGAACAGATCGCCGAAAAGCTCGATGTCTCCAGGGTGAAGGTCATGCGTACCCTGGCCTCGTGCACCGCCGAAGGCATCGTCGTCACCATGATCAACGCGCCGACCGCCGGACAGGTGGCGCTCGAGCGGGAGCTGGAAAAGCGCTGGGGTCTGAATGCCGCCGTCGTCATCCCGACGCCTTCGGCGCATGACCATCTGGAGAAGGCCATCGGCCACGCCGTCGCGGCCTATCTCGGCGAGCAGATGCAGGACGGCATGACGCTGGCGATCGGTGGCGGCGCGACCCTGCATGCCAGCCTCGGCTTCCTGGCCCGCCGGCAGTTGAAGCGTGCCTGCGTGGTGGCGCTCGTCGGCAGCCTGCCGCATTCGCAATGGATCAATCCATCGATCGTCGCAGCCAAGGTCGCAGACGTCTTCGAGGTCGACAGCTACCAGATCACCGCGCCGGTGACGGTCGACAATTCCTCGCTGCGTGATCTCCTCTGGGCACAGCCGACCCTGCAGGATGTGCGCCAACGCGCGGCGACCGCCGACATCGCGCTGCTCACCGTCGGCGACATGTCGCCGGACGCCACCATCTTCCGGCACGGCATCGTGCCGTCATCGCTGATCGCTCCGCTGAAAGCGAAGGGCGCGGTCGCCAACATGCTGTGCTATTTCGTCGATGCCGCCGGCGGACTGGTCGACCACGAGGTCAACAGCCGCGTCATGGCCATCGATCTCGATGTGGTCAGCAACGTGCCTAATGTCGTTCTTGCCGCGGGCGGCAAGCGCAAGGTCGCGGCGATCCTCGCCGCGCTGAAAGCCGTAGACACCAACGTGCTGATCACCGACAGCGATACCGCCACGGCGCTGCTTGCCAAGGGCGGCTGAGCCGATCCGACTGGCTCCCGTGTTTCCCGCTAAATGAGCCCGCGCTCGCGCAAAAAATCCTCGACACCGACATGGGTCATGGATTCGAATTCGGCGACCGCCTCGGCCACCCGCTTGCGCTGCGCCGCCAACAGCGTGAACACCTGCTTCATCTCGCCGGAAACACCGAAACGGCTCCACCGCTCGGCGATGTGCGTGGGCAAGCCGATGTCGGCGCAGAACGCGTCCAGGCTGTCATAGCCGAGGCTGGCGACGAGCTGCCTGGTCTCGTCCGCCGACATGCGCGGCTCGAAGGCGTGGTCGTGCAGTCGCTGCGCCACCAGCTTGATGTCGGATGGCGACGCGCCCATGACCTTGCCGAACAGGGTTTTCACGTCAGACGGGTCGAATGCAGGCATATTTTGGCCTCCCTGGATCGCAATCCAGATAGAACATGGGTCAAGGGTCGGCGCCTGACAAGTCGTTTCTGTCGTAAGCCGGCGCATCATTCGGCGCCGGCTTCTGCTTAATGGATCAGACCAGCAGGCCCATCGGATTTTCAAGGAGGTTCTTGAAGGCGACCAGCAGTTCAGCCCCAAGCGCGCCGTCGACGGCGCGGTGATCGGTCGACAGCGTCACCGACATCACCGTGGCGATCTTGATCTCGCCATTCTTGACCACCGCCCGCTCCTCCCCGGCGCCGACCGCCAGGATGGTCGCATGCGGCGGGTTGATGACGGCAGCAAAATCCTTGATGCCGAACATGCCGAGGTTGGAAACAGCCGTGGTGCCGCCCTGATACTCATCCGGCTTCAGCTTGCGGCTGCGCGCCCGGCTGGCCAGGTCCTTCATCTCGTTGGAAATGGTGGACAGCGTCTTTTCGTCGGCCCTGCGGATAATCGGCGTGATCAGGCCGCCCGGGATCGACACGGCAACGCCGACATCGGCATGCTTGTGCTTGACCATGGCGCTTTCGGTCCATGAGGCATTGGCATCCGGCACCGCCTTCAGCGCCATGGCCATCGCCTTGATGACCATGTCGTTGACCGACAGCTTGTAGGCCGGAGCCTCGCCCTTATCGGTCTTCTTCACCGGGGCAGCCGCATTGATCTGCGTGCGCAGCGCCAGCAGCGCATCGAGCTCGCAGTCGAGCGTCAGGTAGAAATGCGGGATGGTGGTCTTGGCCTCGACCAGCCGCCGCGCAATGGTCTTGCGCATATTGTCATGCGGGACGAGGTCGTAGGAGCCCTGTTCGAACAGACGCAGCACATCCCCCTCCCCCTTGAGGGGAGGGTGGCCGGCCACAGGC
>NZ_RZOM01000507.1:0-4233 GCF_003999175.1 Mesorhizobium sp. M7A.F.Ca.ET.027.03.2.1
GAACCGGCCTTGCGATCGTGCTCGCGTTCCCGGCTGCCTATGCGATCGCGCGTAGCGAGGCGGGAAAGCGCTTGGTCCTGCCGATCGTCATCAATCTTCGCGCCGTGCCGCTGATCATCTTCGCGATCCCGCTTTACATGATGTACCAGTGGCTGGGCCTGCTCGATACGCGGATCGGGCTCGGGCTCATCCTGACCATCGTCAACGCGCCGCTTGCGCTCGTCATCCTGGTGAACGCGATTTCAGATGTACCGGTCGAACTCGACGAGGCGGCGAAAGTCGATGGCGCAAGTTCCTTGCAGGTGATGATGATGATCGTCCGGCCCGTCACCCGACCGGCGCTGGTCACGACCTTCATCTTCGGCTTCATCACCGCCTGGAACGAATTCCTCTTCGGCCTCATGCTGACAACCAGCCGTGCCGTCCCGATGACGGTCGGCGCATCGTTTTTTTTCGCCGCAAGCGGCGGCGGCGTAAAATGGGGAACCGCTTCCGCGGTCATGATGCTGGGCGCCTTGCCGCCGGCCTTGCTGGGTCTTGTGATGTATCGGCAGATATCAGGATCCATGACCGCTGGAGCGGTCAAAGGCTAAAGCAAGACGAAGTTCGTCGTTCTGACTAGTTGGGCAACCCTATCCGACAGGGCGAGCGCACTTGTCAGGCCAGGTGACTCGATTCCGAAAAGACTGATCAGCCGTCCGGACTGATCTGCCAGAATGTCGAAATCGCCGAACTGCAACCCGTTCGTTTTAGGCCGCAGCCCGCAATAGCTCGGCTCCAGTTCCCCGTCCCTCAGCCCCGGCCAATAGCGTCGGATGGCCGCGTAAAATGGTGTGGCCCGAGTTGCGTCGACCGCGTAGCCGACCTCATCGACGGGCTCGACGTCCGGCCCGAAACGAACCGATCCGGCCATATCCAGCGTCAGGTGAACTCCGAGGCCGCCTGGTTCCGGAACCGGATAAACAAGATGGCTGAAGGACGGGCGGCGTCCAAGCGCAAAATAATTGCCTTTGACGTAGGTGACATCTGGGATTTTGCCGCCATGCCCGCCCGCAAGGCTCCGGGCAACGAGATGGGCTGACAATCCGGCCGCATTGATGACCAGATTTGCGGCGATCCTATAGCCTTCCATATCGCCGCCAAACTGGAGCTCGCAGCCCGTTTTGTCGACGCTGCCGCCGAGAACCGGCGCGCGAAACGCAAAGGTGGCACCGGCATTCTCGGCATCGCCCTGTAGCCCCAGCATCAGCGCGCGGCTGTTGACGATCCCCGTGCTTGGGGACAAAAGCGCGCCGGCAACCTCCAGTTCAGGCTCAAGCCGTTCCACATCCGCGCGGCTGAGCATCTCCAGGTCCGCAACACCATTGTCCGCAGCCTTGGTCCGGATCCCCTCCAGGATCGGCAATTCCGCGTCGCTGGTAGCGACGATCAGCTTGCCGATGCGTTGGTGCGGAATCCCGCGCGCTTCGCAATAGCGGTAAAGCGCGTTCTTTCCTTCGACGCATAGCTGCGCTTTCAGGCTGCCCTTAGGATAGTAGATGCCGGCATGGATGACCTCGCTGTTGCGGCTCGACGTGCCCAGCCCGGGGCTGTCCTCGGCCTCCACGACAAGAACTTCGCGTCCCTCGAGCGCCAGCCGCCGCGCAATCGCCAGACCGACGACGCCGGCGCCGATGACGATGCAATCGACTTTCTCGTCGGGGACCCCCATCGTCATTCGCCAGCCCCTGGGGCACAATGCAGGACGTGCAAGCAGGCCTCACCAGAATTCCGGCCCGCCGAAAGCACCACAAGCATGACATGTCACTCCATCGGCCGTTTCTGTCCGAGCGTGCAACGAAATAAAGCACCGCGATTGCGGCAAATACCATAATGTTGGTGATCGACGAAGCGCATAGAGCTCCGGCTTGACGCCATAGCGCAGTGCGCTCCAGGCGACCGATGGCATGGTAGGCGTGGCGCCGGGTAGAACGAGATATTCGGGCCATTGAGCGACAGCACGAAGGCTACGATCAGGCTGCCAAATAAAGCCGACCATGCAGGAATGCGTCATCGCCATCGATTATCGAGGTACGCCGAGGAAGGCCGCTGCACGCCTTTCCTGGAGGTGCGCTACAGAAACTATCCCCGGCCCAGGATCATCTCCGCTGCCCGCTGCCCGATCATCATGCTGGGGGCATTGGTGTTGCCGCCGATCAGCTTCGGCATCACGGACGCATCCGCGACCCGCAAGCCACCGATGCCGCGCACCTTGAGCGTTGCCGGGTCGACGACGGCCATCGCGTCGGTCCCCATCTTGCACGTCCCCACCGGATGATAGACGGTGAGCGCTTCGGCACGCAGATAGGCGAGGATCTCGTCATCGCTGCGAACATCCTTGCCCGGCAGCATCTCCGTCCCCCTGATCGGGTCGAACTCGGATGCGGCAAAGATTTGACGCGCGATCTTGATGCCTTCGACCAACACCCTGGCGTCCTCGTCGCTCGAGAAGAAGCGATGATCGATCAGCACATCCCGGTTCGATGCCTGGCCTGACAGTTTGAGTTCGCCGACGCTTTTGGGCCTGAGCACGCAGGTGTGGATTGCGTAGCCATGGCCGTACTCCACCAGCCTGCCGCGATGGCTGCGATAGCCGGGCACGAAGTGGAACTGGATGTCGGGAATGCCGTTCGTATACTTCGTCCGGGCAAAGCCGCCGGCTTCGACGTAGTTGGTGGTGAGCATGCCCTTGCGGCCGGCAAAATACCGGAAGGGCGCAGCCAGCACGCGGGGCAAGTTGGGCAGCGACAGGCCGAGCGTCTTCGTGCTCGAGGAGCGGACCGTGATCATGCCGTCGATATGGTCCTGAAGGTTCTTGCCCACGCCCGGCAGATCGACAAACGGCTTTATACCGATCGCCTGCAGCTCGGCGGCTGCGCCGATGCCGGACGCCAGCAAGATCTTCGGTGAATTGATCGCCCCGGCCGAAAGCACGATTTCGCGGCGGGCCGACAGCGTCTTCTGCTCGCCCTTGTACCGCACCCGTACCCCTGTCGCGCGTTCCTCGGCTATATCGAGGTCGATCACTTCGCATTCGCTGAGGATTGTGAGATTCTTGCGATCGAGCACCGGGCGCATGAAGGCGGTGAAACTGCTGAAGCGCTGGCCGCGATCCTGGGTGACATTGTAGATGCCGAGGCCGAACTGGCTTTCGGCATTGAAGTCGCTGTTGGCCGGAAGACCGGCATTGTTGCCGGCCTTGACGAACATCGACGACAGCACATTCGGATCGCGCGGCTTGTCGACCAGCAGTTCCCCGCCTGTACCGTGGTAGTGCGGGTCCTGGCCAAGCAGGTTGCGCTCGAGCTTCTTGAAGACGGGAAGCACGTCGCTGAATGCCCAGCCTGCGCAGCCGAGTCGCGACCACTCGTCATAGTCCTGCGCGGCGCCCCTGATGTAGACCATCGAGTTGATGGAACTGGAGCCGCCCAGCGCCTTGCCGCGATTGACCGGAATCCTGCGGCCGTTGAGGTTGGGCTGAGGCACGCCGACATAGCAGTAGTCATAGTTCGGATTGCCGTAGAGCGAGAGGATGCCGGCAGGCACCTTGACCCGCAGCCCGCTATCGCTGCCGCCGGCTTCGATCAGGCACACTTTGTGGGACGGGTTGGCGCTCAGGCGATTGGCAAGGACACAACCGGCCGAGCCTGCGCCGATGACGATGTAATCGTAGTCAAGATTTTCGGTCTGCATGGCCAGCCCCTTTGAGAATGGAGATGCCGGGGCGGCGCGCGCCCCGGCTGAGCGGCTCATTGCAGAAGCTGCGTCCAGACCTTGGTGACGAGTTCCTGCGCCGCCGGCGAGCAGGCCTGGCCCATCTTGACGGGAACGGTCGGGAACAGCTCCGGAGCGTTCTCCTTGTTGTAGAGCGCCTTGCTCTCGTCGATCTTCACCGGCGAAGAGTGGCCGTAATAATTGTACTGCGCCGTCGCGTTGTCGATCTGGGTCATGAAATCGATGAACTTCTTGGCGTTCTCGATATTGGCCGCGCCCTTCGGCACGACATAGGAATCCAGCCAGCCGACCAGACCTTCTTTCGGCATCGCGTATTCGACATTGGCCTTGTCGTTGCGGCGAAGCCTCATGGTGTTGCCGTCCCACCAGAAATGGGCGGCAACCTCGCCGCTGCCGATGCGGTTTTCGATGTTGTCGCTGGAATAGGCCGCCACGAATGGCTTCTGCGCCAGCAAGAGG
>NZ_RZOM01000508.1:0-4226 GCF_003999175.1 Mesorhizobium sp. M7A.F.Ca.ET.027.03.2.1
GGCGCGATGGACAGGTCGGTGCGACCGAGACGACGTTTCTGCAAGGCGGATCTCCGGGATGATTGGGCGGGCAAAGGGCGCCGCGGGCTGAGGGTCGGAGCCTAACCTAGGTCTTGCCTGAACGAGGTCAAAGGCCTGGCCGCCTTTTTCCGCAGAGCCAGCTTCACAAAGGCGCGACCTGGCTGGCGACATCCTCCAGCCAGTGGTCGCTTATGCCCAGTGCCTCGAGATGCTCAAGCGTGCTCAGCACATAGTCCTCGTTGTTGCCGGACTGGCCGACCGCGCCGCGCACCACGGCCGCTGCATCCGCCGCGTCGAGCGCTCCGGCATATTGCTCGTGCTGGCGGTCGACGATGTAGACCACGGCGTCGACCGTATCGCCCCCGTCGAGGCGAATCTTGAGCATGCGCTCCAGATAGACATTGGTGACCAGTTCGCGCTCGCGAAGATAGGCCATGACCTCGTCGCGCAAGTCGCCGGGGACGCGGAATGCGAGGCCGACGCAGGACCCGCCACGGTCGAGTCCGAGCACCAGCCCCGGCCGCTCGCGCGTGCCGCGATGCACGAAGGAATAGACGCAGAGCGAGCGCCGGTAGCCATGCAGGCGGGCACGCTGTGTTTCGACATGCGCGAATCCCGGCCGCCAGATCAGCGAGCCATAGCCAAACACCCAAAAATCGCCCATATCGCCGCGCCTGATTGCAAAAGATGCCAACACCGCACCCGGACCGGTGTTTTTTCCGCCCGTCCCGTCTAACTATTCGTCTGCCTACCTGGCGGAATCGACCACCCGTCCGCAACACCCATGCGTTAACGAGAGCCAAAGCATGACGTCAAGTGACGAACGCCAGCCAAGTAACCGTCGCCGCCTGTTCTGGCTTGCAGCGTTCATCGTCGTGCTGTTCGCCCTTTACAGCGGCGGCTGGTTTTATCTGGCCGACCGCGTCAGGAGCGAGGCCGACAAGGCGGTTGCCACGCTCAACAAGAATGGCGTCGAGGCCGGCTGTGCCAATCTCCAGGTCAGCGGCTATCCCTTGAGCTTTACCGTCTCCTGCGACAACCTCGCCTATGAGGACGATGCCAGGAACATTGCGGCTTCAGCCGGCAGTTTCAACGCGGCCGCCCAGATCATCCAGCCTCTGTCGCCGGTTGCCAATCTGCGCGGCCCGCTCAGGACCTCCGTTCCGGACATGGTGCCGCTGTGGATCGACTGGGACAATCTGCAGGCCAGTTTCAAATTGTGGTGGCCGCTGCCGCAGCGGATCTCGCTGGAGGCGGAGGGCCTGTCCGGCCAGACCGATCCGGCCGACGACACCGATCCGGTGCAACTGTTCAGCGCCGGCAAGGCATCGGGTCAGCTGCAGCCCAACGGCGAGGATATCGACTATCTCGGCAGTTTCGGCGATCTCGAGATCGACCCCGACGCAATTGGAGGGCGCGTGCTTCCGGCGCTCGATGCCAGCGGCGATGTGACATTGAAGAACGGCGTCGCACTGATCGGCACGCAGGTGAAGAGCCTTCGTGGCCAGGCGATCGAAATCCGCAACCTTGACCTGTCGTCGGGCACGGCGCGCATTACCGTTTCGGGACCGCTCTCCGTCGATGCCGAGGGCCTGGTCAACGCCGATCTGATGATCAGGCTGAAGGACCCGAAGGCGGTGGCGGCCATCCTCGGCGCCGCCATACCCGAGCAGAAAAGCCAGATCGAGCAGGGTTTTTCTGCCTTGGCGGTGCTCGGCAACGAACCGTCGATGCCGCTGAAGGTGGTCAGGGGCAAGGCCTCGCTCGGCTTCATTCCGCTGGGCAAGATCAAGCCGGTCGAATAGCTCAACCATGGCAAAACCCGTGAAGCTGCTGAGCGTTGGCGCCTTGACGCTGGACACCATCCTGCGCGTCGAGACACTGCCTGTGCATCAAGGCAAGTTCATTGCCTCCGACGGCGTCCAGATTGCCTCGGGCATGGCCACGAGTGCTGCCTGCGCCGCGCATCGCCTGGGGGCCGAGGTATCGCTGTGGGCGAGTGCGGGTGACGATGCCGTCGCCGACCAACTCATCGCCGGCATCAAGGCCGAAGGCGTCGATTGCACCTTTGTGCGCCGCGTCAGAGGCGCCCGCTCGGCGCTGGCCTCGATCCTGGTCGACGCGCATGGCGAGCGCATCATCGTGCCGTTCTATGACAGGCTGGCCCAGGCCGATCCCGAAGTCTTGCCGGTCGCCGACCTCACGGCATTCGACGCCGTGCTGGTCGATGTCCGCTGGCCGGGCGCGGCAGCGTTGGCACTCAAGGCGGCACGCGCCGTTGGGCGTCCGGCGATCCTCGATGCCGACACCGCGCCGCTGGAAGTTCTGGAACAGCTGTTGCCGCTCGCCACGCACATCGTCGCTTCGGAGCCGGCGGCGCGTATCGTCTGCGGCCAGGCGCTCGATCCGGAAACGGCTTGCGCCGATCTCGCCAGCCGCACCGACGCCTTTGTCGCGGTAACCGGCGGCGCGGCGGGCTGTTGGTGGCACGACCGTCGCGCAGGCTGTGTGCGCCATGTCGCGGCGCCGAGGATCAAGGCAGTGGATACGCTCGCCGCCGGCGATGTCTTCCACGGCGCCTTCGCCGTCGGGTTGGCGGAAGCCATGCCGGTCGAGCAGGCTTTGCGCTTTGCCAGTGCGGCCGCGGCGCTCAAATGCCTGCGCTTCGGCGGCAGGCTGGGCGCGCCGGATAGGGCCGAGACGCTGGCCATGGTTGCGCAGACCTGGCCAGCCTGAAACAGACTTAGCCCTTCGCGGGATGCTCGACGGCCTGGCGGCCGAAATCGGGCACGTCGATGTCCTGGCCGGCCTCGATGATCGAGCGGCGCACCGCGCGGGTGCGGGTGAACAGGTCGAAGAGCTTTTCGCCGTCGCCCCAGCGGATCGCGCGTTGCAGCGACGCCAGATCTTCCGAGAACCGCGCCAGCATTTCGAGAATGGCGTCCTTGTTGTGCAGGCAGACATCCCGCCACATGGTCGGGTCGGAGGCGGCAAGGCGGGTGAAGTCGCGGAAGCCGGAAGCCGAATATTTGATCACTTCGGACTTGGTCACCGACTGCAGATCATCGGCGGTGCCGACGATGTTGTAGGCGATGATGTGCGGCAAATGCGAGACGATGGCGAGCGTCATGTCGTGATGCTGCGGGTCCATCGTGTCGATGTTGGCACCGCAGCGGCGCCAGAATTCCGACAGCCTCTCCAGCGCGTCCGGGTCGGTGTCGGGCAGCGGCGTGAAGATGCACCAGCGATTGTCGAACAGATCGGCGAAACCGGCGTCGGGGCCGGATTTTTCCGTGCCCGCCAGCGGGTGACCGGGAATGAAATGGACGCCTTCAGGCACATAAGGCTGCATCTGCGCGATGACAGACGCCTTGGTCGAGCCGACATCGGTGAGGATCGCACCCGGCTTCAGCGCCGGCGCGATTTCCTCGGCAACCGCGCCGGATGAGCCTACCGGCACCGAAATGATGACAAGGTCGGCATCGTGGACAGTCTCTCTCGCATCGGTGGTATAGCTATCGCCCAGCCCAAGCTCCTCGGCTCGCGCCAGCGTCGCCGCACTGCGGGTCGAAATGGCCAAGTGACGGGCGAGACCTTCGCGGCGGATGACGCGGGCCAGCGACGAGCCGATCAGGCCGATGCCGACCAGCGCGATCTTTTCAAACATCGGTGATGTCATGGTCTCTAGCTTTTCAGGAATGTCGTGAGAGCGGCGACAACGCCGCGATTGGCCTCTTCGGTGCCGACGGTCATGCGCAACGCGTTGGGAAAGCCATAGCCCGAAACGCGCCGCAATATATAGCCGCGCGCCGTCAGATAGTCGTCCGCCGCCGCTGCGGAATGTTTCTCGTCCTCGGGAAAGTGAACGAGGATGAAATTGCCGACGCTGGGTGTCACCCGCAGCCCGAGCTTTGTGAATTCCTCGCTCAACCAGGCAAGCCAGGTCTCGTTGTGCGCCACGCTGCGCTCGACATGGGCGCGGTCGCGGATGGCTGCGATACCGGCCTCGATCGCCGTCGCATTGACGTTGAAGGGACCGCGCACGCGGTTGATGGCGTCGACGATATGCATCGGCGCATACATCCAGCCGATCCGCGCGCCACCCAGGCCGATCTTGGAGAAGGTACGGGTCATCACCACGTTCTCGGTGCTGCCGACCAGTTCGATGCCGGCCTCATAGTCGTTGCGGCGGACATATTCGGCAT
>NZ_RZOM01000509.1:0-4224 GCF_003999175.1 Mesorhizobium sp. M7A.F.Ca.ET.027.03.2.1
TCGCAGCACCGAGGAAAAGCTGCGGCGGCGTCGTCAGCTTGCGGCCGGACAGGAACTTGCCATTGTCGCGCATGATGCGGCAGGTTTCCAATAGCGACATGCAGTCGAGGTCGAACACCGGCTTGGCGCCGGGCTGGTCGCCGGCCTGCACACCGTCTCCGGTCAGGCACAGCATGTTGGCGACGCCCATCGCGGCCCCGCCCAGCACGTCGCCCTGGATGGCGATGCGGTTCTTGTCGCGGCAGGCGATCTGCATGATCGGCGCATAGCCCATGCGGGTCAAAAGCGCGCAGATACCGACCGACGACATGTGGCAATTGGCGCCCGAGGCGTCGACGGCGTTGATGGCATCGACCCAGCCGTCGAAGATCTTGGCGCGGTTATAGACGTCTTCCGGATCGGCGCTGTCGGGCGGGTTGAGCTCGGTGGTGACGGCGAACTCGCCGCGCCGCAGGACGCGCTCCAGCCGGCCGCGCGAAGTGTGGCCGGGCAGGGGTTCGAGCGGCAGGTGGATGCCGGCCGGGTTCTCGTCGCGCTGGCGGCCGATCATGCCGACGCCCCGGTGTTTGCCGTCTCATTCTTGGCGGCAGCGGCCGCTTCTCGTGCGGTGGCCGCCTGTGCGGTCACCCGCAGCCAGGCCGAGGTTTCGCGCAGCGACTGGTCGACCGGCTTCTGCACGGTCAGGATCCTGTCGCTGTGCACCATGTTCTGCGAGCCTTCCCAGGCCTTGACCCAGACGCAGGGCATATCGGGCTCGACCTCGCAATTGCCGTTGGCGCGGACGCCGCCGCAAGGACCGTTGCGCAATTGCTTGGGGCAATTCATCGGGCAGGACATGCCGGTCGAGGACAATATGCACTGGCCGCACATACGGCAGTCGAACATGAAGCCCTTGACGCGCTTCTCGACGAATTTGATCGGCCCTTCGACGCGGCCGTAACCTATGCCCTTCCACAAGGGATGGAGGAGCAGGAACATGTCGGCGAATTTGGCGTAGAACCATTCGAGTAATCGCGAGTGCCGCACAGACCATAATCTGACCGCAAAGGAACGCTGCACGCGCCGCTGCGGCGATACGTCGGCCGGCTTGTAGTCGGATTTCGGCGCTGCCTTTTTGACCAGAGTGGCCTGGGTAACCGGCTGGACAACCCTTTGGCCATCCTTGGCAGGAATGGTTTCAGACATTTTCTTTGCCGCCTGCCTTGACCAGGGCGACCAGCCGCTCGCGGTCGTATTTCGTGTCGATATCGTTGAATGCCTTCTCGACCTCGGCTTCGAGGTCATCGCCGACCGGGACGGGATCGGCCTTGCGCCATTCGGCCAGATAATCGTCGGTGCCGCCGGCGCCAGTGCGCATCGCGCACATGTCGATCGCTTCGGTGAAGCGCAGCGGCAGCTCGCGCTTGGCGTTCTGCCGGCCCTTCTTGACGATGATTTGGGCTGGGATGTCGCGCCAGTAGACGACGATCAGATCGGCCATGAATTCTCACTCCTCGTTCTGCGAGCATTGCCGGAAGCGCAGTGGGGCCGCTTGTTATGGGACGACGCGCGCGCATTCAAAAGCGACGCATTTGGATGTCGTAAAATGAAAGGTGTGATTATTCGTTTCCGGCGTCTGCCGGCGCCCGGTATGACGCGTCGGAAAAGCCGGCGCACGGCATGCGGATCCTGACGAGGAACGCGTTACCAGATGCCGGTTCTCAGGCCAGTCCAGACGTAGAACCAGATCGTCGGGTGATACCATTGCTGTGATGACAGGCCGGGGTCGACGGTGGTGATTTTTCCGGCCAGAACATCGCTGACCGCCTCGACGCAGATGTCGCGCGAGAACGCGGCCTGGCGCAACGCATAGCTGGAGATGGTGTCGCCGCGTTTCGGTTGACCGCGCACCTGTTTCAGCACGGCGCCCGTATCGACGCCGGCATCGACCAGATGCACGGTGGTGCCGAAATTCTGCGGGTCGCCTGACGTCAACGCCCAGTAGCCACCGTTCATGCCGCGGTATTTCGGCGTGATGCCGGCGTGATAGTTGAGCACCGGGCAAGGCATCCGGGCAAGCATGTCCTTCGACAACAGCCTGCAGCCATTAAGCAGGACAACGCCAGGCTGGATCTTCTTGATCGCTTCGAGGCATTCCGGCCCGTTGGCTGAGGCGACATGGATGATTTCCTGATCCCGCCGCGGCTCGACCTCGAGCTTTTCCTCGGCAATCAGCCGGGCGGCATGGCTGGCGAGAAGCCGTTTGCCCAGTCTGCTGAGCACCATCGTGCCAAGTTGGCCGATGGCGGAGATCCAGCCCTGGCGGCGAGCCCGGCCGCGAAGCAATTGCTTTTTGGATTCAGGCGTTTCGAGGATGACGCTGACAGGGCCGACGCGGTCGGTGATCGCGTTGACGATAGCCCAGACATGCTGGCCGCCTCCGGTGACGACCACGATCCGCGTGCTGGATTCTGATGCTGCCATGGATCTTGCCCCCTCCAAGCAACCCGTTCTTGATAATGGTCGGGATGCTAGGGCGTCCGGGTTAATCCTTGGTGATCAGCCTTCGATACACAGTCAGCGCTTGAATTCGATGATATCGAGCTTCGATTCGTAGTAGGGCGCCGGAAATTCGATGCGCCATTCCTTGGCGCTGTTGCGGAAGGCGTAGCCGACCTGGTCGGTCTGCGGGCCGCTGCCATAGGGCTTTGCCGGATCATCGTTGACATAGAAGGAGCCGAGATAGATCGCGCGTTTCTCGCCATCATCGAAGAAGCGGCCCTTGGTGCGCTGCGAGCCGCTGATCTTTTCCAGCCGCCAGCCGGAACCGTCGTCGGTCACCTTGCACTTGAACCAGCCATAGATGACGAGCGGCAAAGACCCGCCGGCCTTGATGGTGCGGCACCGCCAATTGCCGGTCAGGTCCTTGTCGAAAAAGGCCACCAGCGGTTTTGCCAGCAAGGCGTCGAGTTGCTTGACCTCGGCCGCGTCTCCGGCTTTCGCCTCGGCAAGCGCCGCCTTGCGCGTCTCGCCATAATTGTCGAGCCGCTTCTTGTCGGCCGGGGTGATGAGTTTTTGTACGTCGCCATCGGCATGAGCGGGCAGGGCGAAACAGAGGAGGCCGAGTGCGGCTATCAAGCGGCGAGGGGTCATCGGTGCGTTTCCACGTTCGAATGGCTGGAGGGCCTGTTGCCTTGTGGCGCACAACTTACCCGTTCTCGGCGGCCTGTCACCCAGGGTTGGAGCATAGCGGGGTCAGGATTTGCTTCAGGCGTGTGCAGCCGCCTGCGCCATTCCGGCCGTCAGGTCGCCATAGCCGGTTGCGCGGCGTTCATAGACGAGACCAAGCATTCTGGCTGCCTTTTCGGCGACCTTGTCGAGTTCCGGATCATTGGTCTGGGCCAGATAGATCAGCTTCTCGTAGTTGCCGAAATAGTCCTTGATCAACTCCGGGTGCTTGTCGAGGCCGAGCGGTTTCATGAAGAAGGCGTCGAACTGCCGGCAGAGGAAGTCGGTCATGTAGAAGGACATCATGTCGTCGTCGGCGACTTTCGCATAGGCCTCCATGCCTTGATAGAAGGCAAAGCAGTGCGGGCCCGCCATGCGCTCGACGCCGTGCTTCTCGCAGATGCGGTCGAGCAGGCCGCCGGTGCCGCAGTCGGCATAGCCGACGAAGATGTTGCTGTAGCCTTCGGCCTTGGCCTTTTCGATTGCCTTGTCCATGGCCGGGGCGATGCGGTCCGGATAGAAATGGAATTCTGCCGGCAGGCAGGTCAGGTCGAGGTGATCCAGTCCGAGCTGTTCCTTGACGGCCAGAATTTCGCGCGCAATCATCCCACAGGCGATAACGAGCAGCCTGTCGTCTTGATTCGGTTTCGTTTTTTGCGTCTTGGCCATGGAACCCGTCGAGCCGGCCTTCGTTGCTGTAGCGCTAATTTATCTATTGAGGGAGACACCGTCCATGAAACTGCTACGCATCACGCCAATTGCCATCTTGACCTGCGCCCTGGCCCTCACGGCTTGTGCGAACACCGTCCGAGGCGTCGGCAAGGACGTCAAATCAACCGCCAATGCGGTCGAGGACACCGTCAACAATCCCTGATCCGCACCCGGCCTTCTTCATCTGGGAACAAAAAAGCCGCGCTGCAAGGCGCGGCTTCCTGTTGTCCGGCCGAAATGACCAATCAGGCCGAAGCGCGCACATTGTGCTTGCGCTTCATGAAGTCCTTGGCGGTCTCGACCGCC
>NZ_RZOM01000050.1:0-12419 GCF_003999175.1 Mesorhizobium sp. M7A.F.Ca.ET.027.03.2.1
TCGAGGTCGCCCGCCTGCATGGCCGCCAGCGCGTCCTGGGTGGCATCGACGCCGCCGACGACAACCGCCTTCATGTCGATGTTGCCGGCCTTCATCGCCTGGATGGCGCCGATGGCGCTTTCGTCATTGTTGGCGATGACGCCGTCGAACGGCTTGCCGGTCGACAGCCAGTTGGTCATCAGGTTCTGCGCCTCGTCGCGGTTCCAGTTCGACGTCTGCTTGTCGATGATCTTGATGAAGCTGCACTCCGGCGTCGCGATCACATCGTCGATGTCCTTGGTGCGCTGCACGGCGGCCTGGTTGGAAAGCTCGCCCATGATCACATAGACATTGGCTTCCTTCTTGCCGGCTTCCTTGAACAGGCGGCAGACTTCCTTGGTCTCGAGCGTGCCGGAATCGGCTTCGTTCGAGGCGACGAAGGCCTGGTTGTCGGGCAGCGTGTCGACATTGACCGGCTCGCGGTTGACGTAGACCAGCGGGATCTTGGCTGCGGCGGCTGCGTCCGACATCGCCTGCGTGGCCGAAGTGTCGACCGGGTTGACGATGATGGCATCGACGCCCGAGGCGGCGAAGTTCTTGATCTGGTCAAGCTGCTTGGCAACGTCGTTCTGCGCGTCCTCGACCTGCAGCTCGACGCCGCTCATGCCCTTGGCCTGCTCGATCATGCCGTTGCGCAGCACGGTCAGGAAGTTGTCGTCGAACTTGGCCATCGACACGCCAACCTTGGCGGCCAGGGCGGATGAGCTCATCAGCGCCGCGAAGGCGACGCCCAAAATCAATTTCTTCATTGTGTTTCTCCTCCACATATTGGTGTCCGGTTTCACCGATTTATCCGGAATCCCCGATCTCCCCGGGGAATCTCTCCCTGATGTCTCTTCTGTTCCGTGCCTCCTGGCTGGAACGTCAAACCCTCCGTTTGAAACAGATATTCCGGAACGAAAGAACCAAAATACACAGATGATGAAATATTTATTCCATTTCACATCGGGGCGTCAAGGGCGATTCCGCGGCCTGCGGGGCGATTTACGCCTCGCTCTGATGGATTCTATCATTTGCCTCGGCGGCCTTGCGCGGCGGCGGGCTAGATGTTTTCCGGCAGATAGATGTCGAAGGGCAGGAAGCTCTGGCCCGGAGCGTTGGCGGCGCCGGTCTCGATGGCATGCGCCATCAGGTCGACAAGCTCACGGCACAAAGCGGAGAGCGGAGTCGAGATCACCATGGTGAGGATGTTGTCGGCGAGTGCCGCGCGCGATTCGGCGTTGATCTCGTTGCAGACGACCACCGGCATGGTCGCGGGCTTCGCTGCCCGCAGTGCCGAGACCGCGCCTTCCATGCCGCCGCCGGCGACGTAGCAGCCGGCAAGATCCGGATAACGCGCCAGAAGATCGACCATCGCGTCATGGGTCACCTGGTTGGCTTCCAGATTGACCAGCGTTTCAAGCACGCTGAACTCCGGCGCATGCTCGCGGAAGAAGGAGCGAAAGCCGATCTCGCGCAGCTCATGGCCGTGGAAGCGGTGGCTGCCGACGAAGAGGGCGACCTTGCCGGGCCGCTTGGCTGCCTTGGAGATCATCCATGCGGCGGTGCGCCCGACCTTGCGGTTGTCGAGGCCGATATAGCCTTCCCGGATGCCGGCGGCAAAGTCGGACAGCACGGAAAAGACCGGCTGCCCTCTCGCCTTCAAGGTTTCCACGACCGCTGTCAGGGTCGGATGGTCCGGACCGACAACGGCGATGGCCCTCGATTTCGCCGCCAGCCTGCGCATCTGGGAGGCGATCTCGTCGGGAGCCAGGGAACTGGCGAAATCGATGGTCGCAACGCCACGGAAGCGTTGCGATTGCGAGATGGCCAGTTCGAGTTCCCGCGCGAAGTCGCCGTAAAAGGCATCATTGCCCCGCAGCAGCAGGAAGCCCAGCCGGTACTCCGGCAATTCCTGGCGCATGCGCTGCTTGATAAGGCCGGCGGCGTGATAGCCGATATCGGTAGCGGTCTCGTAGACGCGGCGCGCTGTCTCTTCGCGCACCGGCAGCCGGTTGTTCAGCACGCGGTCGACGGTGGCGACACTGACGCCCGAGATGCGCGCCAGATCTGATATTGTCGGCCGCTTCACCATGCTTGCCTCGTCGGGTTTGCTTGAGCCTTCGTACATCATCCTGATGGGAAATGATAGAAACTATCTTTGTGATGTTGAGTCCATCATCGGTCGGCGTTACTTTGATGCTCGAAGCCAAAGGATTTCATGGCATTCGCTCTGGCGGATGCCTTTGCCGAGGGAGGCAATCATGTCCACTGCGCCGTCCCGGCGTGACTACAGCCTGATCGGCCGCGATGCCAAGCTCGCCGTCGAGACCGGCCTGTCGGCGGCCGAGTGGTATCACACCGAGGTACCGCGCAAGCAGATGAAGGAGCTGATGCAGCGCTCCGACGGGCCGGCGATCCGCGATACGGCAATCTGGTTCGCCGCGCTGATCGTCAGCGGCGCCGGCGGCGCCTGGTTCTGGGGCACATGGTGGTGCGTGCCGTTCTTCTTCGTCTATGGCGTGCTCTACGGCTCCTCGACGGATTCACGCTGGCACGAATGCGGCCACGGCACCGCCTTCCGGACGCAGTGGATGAACGATGCCGTCTATCAGATCGCCTGCTTCATGATCATGCGCAATCCGGTGACCTGGCGCTGGAGCCACACGCGCCACCACACCGACACCGTCATCGTGGGCCGCGACCCGGAAATCTCGGTCATGCGGCCGCCTGATCTGGTTCGCGCCATGCTGGGCTTCGTCGGTGTGCTCGATGCCTGGCATGCGATGTCAGACATGCTGCGCAACGCCGCCGGCACCGTCAGCGCCGCCGAAAAGGCCTTCATTCCCGAACAGGAACAGCCCAAGGCGATCCGCGTCGCCCGCATCTGGACGGCGATCTATGCCGCCACCGTCGGGCTGGCGCTCTACACCGGTTCGTTCCTGCCGCTGATGCTGGTCGGCCTGCCCAGGCTCTACGGCGCCTGGCACCATGTCATGGTCGGGCTGCTGCAGCATGGCGGCCTGGCCGACAATGTCACCGACCACAGACTGAACAGCCGCACCGTCTACATGAACCCGATCAGCCGCTTCATCTACTGGAACATGAACTACCATGTCGAGCATCACATGTTCCCGATGGTGCCCTATCATGCGCTGCCGAGGCTGCACGAACTGATCAAGCACGACCTGCCGGAACCGACACCGTCGATCCTGGCCGGCTATCGCGAGATGATCCCTGTCTTCCTGCGCCAGCTGCGCAACGAGGACTATTTCCTCAAGCGCGAGCTGCCGCCGACCGCACGGCCATATCGCGAAGAATTCCACAACGACACTGTCGCCGCCGCGGCGGAATGATCGTGCTTCCATCCGATCTAGACTGTTTATTTAACGCAATTCCGGACGGAAAACCGCTGCGCACTTTTCCTGGATTTGCTTTTGGGGAGGACTTGAATGAGCGACTGGGTCGAGGCCTGCGCCACCGGCGACATAGACGAGGAGGATGTGGTGCGCTTCGACCATGGCGGCCGCACCTTCGCCATCTATCGCAGCCCCGACGACGAGTTCTTCGCCACCGACGGCCTCTGCACGCATGAAAAGGTGCACCTGGCCGACGGGCTGGTGATGGACGACATCATCGAATGTCCCAAGCACAATGGCCGCTTCAACTACAAGACAGGGGATGCCCGCGGCGCGCCGGTCTGCGTCAATCTGAAGACCTATCCGGTCAAGGTTGATGCCGGCAAAGTCCTGATCCAGATCGGATGACTGACATGGCGCGGGGAATGGTCATCATCGGCGCCGGCGAATGCGGCGGGCGGGCGGCATTGGCGCTGCGCGACCTCGATTATCAGGGGCCGGTGACGCTGGTCGGCGATGAGCCGCATCTGCCCTATGAGCGCCCGCCGCTGTCCAAGGAGGCGATGGCCAGCGATGCGCCAGAGATCAAGGCGATCGCCAGCGACGCCATTCTGGCCGAGAAATCGATCCGGCATATCCATTCCGTCCAGGCCGTGGCGATCGATCCGGCGGCGCATGCGGTGCGCCTGTCGGACGGATCGGTCCTGCCTTACGACAAGCTCCTGCTGGCAACGGGTTCGATGCCGCGCAAGCTGCCGATGCCCGGCCTTGGCGCGCACTGCGTCTATCTCAGGACCTTCGCCGACGCGCTCGCCATTCGCGCGCATCTTACCCCCGGCAACCGTATCGCCATCATCGGCGGCGGTTTCATCGGCCTCGAACTCGCCGCCGCGGCACGCAAGCTAGGCGCTGCGGTCACCGTTATCGAGGCGCAGCCGCGCATCCTGATGCGCGGCGTGCCGGCGGAGATCGCCGAAATCATCCATGACGCGCATGTCGCCGAGGGCGTTGATACTCTGTGCGGGGATGGCATCGCGTCCATCGCCGACGACGGCAACAAGGTGCGCATAGCGCTTGCCGGCGGCCGGGAAATCGTCGCCGACCTCGCGATCATCGGCATCGGCGCCGTGCCGGTGACCGGGCTTGCGGCCGAAGCCGGCCTGGCGATCGACAACGGCATTGCAGTCGATGCCGAGCTGCGCAGCAGCGATCCCGACATCTTTGCCGCCGGCGATTGCTGCTCGTTTCCGCTCGCCGTCTATGGCGGCCGCCGCGTCCGGCTGGAAGCCTGGCGCAACGCCCAGGAACAGGGCGCGCTGGCGGCCAGGAACATGCTCGGCGCCGGCGAGGCGCATGCGTCGGTGCCGTGGTTCTGGTCGGATCAATATGGTCTGTCCCTGCAGATCGCCGGGCTCGCCGACGAAGGCAGCAGCACCGTGCGCCGCGACCTCGGCGACGGCGCTTTCATCCTCTTCCATCTGGCCCAAGACGGCAGGCTGGTGGCCGCCAGCGGCATCGGCCCCGGCAACGCGGTCGCCCGCGATATCAGGCTGGCCGAAATACTGATCGGCAAGCACGCGAAACCGGCGCCGGAAGCGCTGGGATCACAGGCGGTCAAGCTGAAGTCGCTGCTGGCGGCTTGAGCCGTCACGCCAATTGCCGACGTCTGCGCCGCCCCTCATCTGCCTGCCGGCATCTTCTCCCCGTATAGTGACGGGGAGAAGGGCGCTATCATCGCCGGTTTCGCCAATCACCAGCATCGCAAGAAGGGCGCCGAGGTTGCGGCCAGCCCCTTTCTCCCCGTCACTATACGGGGAGAAATGTCCGGCAGGACAATGAGGGGCGGCGCAGGCGTCGGCAAATTAACGTCAGCGCGCCTGAACCCCAGCCTAAAACAGCGCCTTCAGCTCCGCCAATTTGTCATTCACCAGCCAGCCATAGTAATTCTCTTCCGGCAGCTTTTCCGGCTCGCCGGCGGCGCGGCGCCTGTCGTTCTCCGCCTTCAGCGCGTCGGCGCGCTGCTCCGGATTGCCGACATTGTAGAGCGTGGCCGTGACCCCCGGATTGCCCGAAATGTCGAAGCCGGCAATGCTTTTATAGGCATCGATCGATTTCCGGATCGTCGCGGCGACGTAGGGCAGCGTCAGGTCGGGATCCATGATGGTCTTGTAGACCGAATTGGGATCGCCGACGTCGAGCTTCGGCAGGCCGGAAACCTTGTGCACCAGATCGCTCATCTGCAGGGCGGTCAGCGGGTTGAGCTGGCCGAGGCCGAAGGTCTGGCCGGCATAATAGGGCTGGAAGAAGGTGGCACCGAAACGGTCGTCGGGAAAGTTCGTCCCGCCGACGCTCTTGCCGCGAAACGAACGGTTCCACACCTGTTCGCGGCATTCCCACAGATCGTAGCTGTCGGACATTGCGGCGCATCTCTTGAATTCCGGCCGCTGCACGAAATCGGTGATGTCCTCGCCGTCATAGGCAAAGGAAAGCTTGCTGGAGAGATAGGAGATCGCCTTGACGTAGTAGGTCTGCAGTCGGTCATAGGCATCGACATTGTAGGTGTGCTCGCCGACGATGGCGCCGACGATGTGCAGGGGATCGATGCCGTAGGTGGCTGCTGCCTTCTTGATCTTGCCGCGCAGACCGGCGTCGTTCTGCAGCAGGGCGTAGACCTTGCGGTACTTCGCCTGGAAGCTGGTGTTGGTCGCCTGGGTGCGCCGGCTGGAGGCACCCGGAATGTCGGGCTGCACGGCATTGCGATTTCCCGGCGGCACCAATGTCGCTGCCTCGGCGGCGAACAGCGTCGCCGCCAGCGTCAAGCCGAGAATGACCAGGATCAGTTTTTTCATGCACCCGCCGCCCAAGCAATTCCAGGAAAAGTGTGAAACGGTTTCCCGGAATTGCGTCAAACCAAGAGATCGAGAATTGCCGCGCAAACTAGGTAAAGCTCTTGGTCGAGTCGAGAGCGCCCCTTCACCCGGCACTACGAAAGGTGGCCAGATGGTACCATCTGGCCACACATGATTTTGCTTGCCGGAAAATGTTGCCTGGACCGGCGCCGGAACGTTCCGGCACCGTCGTTTAAAGGATGAACCGCGACAGGTCGGTATTCCTGGACAGGTCGCCGACATGCTTTTCCACATAGGCGGCGTCGATGGTGACGCTGGTTCCGTTGCGGTCGGGCGCATCGTAGGAGATTTCGTCCAGCACCCGCTCCATCACCGTCTGCAACCGCCTTGCGCCGATATTCTCGACGCTGGCGTTGAGGTCGACGGCGATGCCGGCCAGCGAATCGATAGCGTCGTCGGTGAAGGTCAGCTCGACGCCCTCGGTCTTCATCAGAGCGATATACTGCTTGATCAGGCTCGCCTCGGTCTCGGTCAGGATGCGGACGAAATCGTCCTTCTCCAGCGCCCGCAATTCGACGCGGATCGGCAGGCGGCCCTGCAGCTCCGGCAAAAGGTCGGACGGCTTGGAGACGTGGAAGGCGCCGGAAGCGATGAACAGGATATGATCCGTCTTCAATGGCCCGTATTTGGTCGCCACCGTGGTGCCCTCAACCAGCGGCAGCAGGTCGCGCTGCACGCCTTCGCGGGACGGACCGCCCGAAATGTCGGATCTCGCCGCTATCTTGTCGATCTCGTCGAGGAAGACGATGCCGTCATTTTCCGCGGCATCGAGCGCCCGGCGCACGACTTCGTCCTGGTCGAGCAGCTTGTCGGACTCGTCATTGACCAGCAGATCGTAGGACTCCTTGACCGTCGTCTTGCGCGTCTTGGTCTTCTTGCCGCCCATCGCCTTCGACAGCATGTCGTTGATGTTGAGCACGCCGATATTGGCGCCCGGCATGCCGGGAATCTCGAAGCCGGGCATGCCGCCGCTGCCGGTGTCGGCAACCTCGACCTCGATCTCCTTGTCGTCGAGCTCGCCGTCGCGCAGCTTCTTGCGGAAACTATCGCGGGTGGCCGGGCTCGCCGTCTTGCCGACCAGCGCTTCCAGCACGCGTTCCTCGGCGTTGACGTGGGCGCGCGCCTTGACGTCTTCGCGCATCTTCTCGCGCACCAGGCCGATGGCGATCTCGACCAGATCGCGGATGATCTGCTCGACATCGCGGCCGACATAGCCGACCTCGGTGAACTTGGTCGCCTCGACCTTGACGAAAGGCGCACCGGCAAGACGCGCCAGGCGGCGCGAGATCTCGGTCTTGCCGACGCCGGTCGGCCCGATCATCAGGATGTTCTTCGGCATCACCTCTTCGCGCATCTGGCCTTCCAGCTGCTGGCGGCGCCAGCGGTTGCGCAAGGCAATGGCCACGGCGCGCTTGGCGTCCTTCTGGCCGATGATGAAACGGTCGAGTTCCGAAACGATTTCGCGGGGAGAAAATGTGCTCATATCACTAGATTCCACTTTGCCACTGCTTGATGGCCTCGAACGGATGCAGCAGCATGATCACGTTGAGTGTCAGATTGTCCCGGATGAGATAGCCGGTACCGAGTTCGAAGATGATGGCGAGGCTGACGATCACCCATATAGGTAGCCTTCGCGCCATCACAAATCCCAGCACCATGGCCAGTGTGTCGGACACCGAATTGATGATGCTGTCGCCGTAATAGTCGAGCGAGATGGTGCCGGCGCGGTAGCGCTCGATGATGAATGGGCTGTTTTCGAGCAGCTCCCAACCGCCTTCGATGAAGACGGCGAACGCCAGTCTCAAGCCGATCGGCGAACGCGGGAACAGGAATCTTGCCAGCGCATAGAACAGGAAGCCGTGGATGATGTGCGAGAACGTATACCAGTCCGAAATGTGCTGGGAATTCTCCGAACTCTGCACGACGCCTTGCCAGAGCTTGACGTAGCCGCAGGTGCAGATCGGCGTTCGCCCCATGCCGTAGAGCGCCCCGGCCTGGAAGATGATCAGCGCGAGGACGAGCAGAAGCCCCATTCGCCAGCTGTCTTCATAGGCCGAATAGCTGTTCTCCGCGGCCGGTGTCGTCATCGGTTCATTCCCCCTCGTTTCGCGTCGCCGTCTCGATCATCACAAAGCCTTGTCACGCCTTCAGCGGCGGTAGCCGGCGGATCACGGCCGCCGGCAAGGTGGGTTTGACCACAATCCGCCGGATACGCTGCCAGCCAGCCCCGAACAGAATGATCAGCGCGCCAACAACGACCAGGATCAAGGCAAAAGGCGGGATGCCCGTCGAATCGGAGGCGGAATTCACCAGATAATAGATGCCCAGCGAGCCGAAGTAAGCCAATGTCGGAACCAGAAGCGAACGGCGGTCTATGGCAAGCGCGACATAGAGGAAGCCAAGGATCAGGATCGTCAGCATGATGGTTGCATTGGCATCCGGCGCGATATGTCCGAATACGACGTTCTGGCCGGTTGCCATGATAAACAGCGGATGCACCAGCATGGGCGCCGAGACGACATGCAGCCAGAAAGCGCAATCGGACCAGATCTTGCGCCGATCCCTGTCGTAAATGTCAAAAGCTACACCCGTTGCGAACACGATCAGGCCGCAGATCAGCGGCATGTAAAGTGCCGCGCGCAGCAATTCGGGAACATCCTCAAGGCGCGGCGGCGCAATCGCGCCCGCTGTCACACTGTCATACAGGATTATCGCCGTTTGCAGGAAGGCAAGCAATGTGAAGGCGATGGCGATAACCCCGGCAATGATGGGGACGCGAAAGCGCCAGAAATAGATCGCCGCCGCGATTATTCCCCCGCCCAGGAACAGATATCCGGCCCGGGACGCCGTCTGGCGCAACGCCAACAGCTGCCAGATAGTCTCCGGCTTGCGTATGCCGAAGCTGGCCTCCACTTGTAGCGCCAGAGCGGCCAGAATGGCGGCCATGAAAATCAGGGCAAGCACGGACGACGATAATTTCATCCGGTGCTGGCGCGTGACGATTTCGGCGAGCCCCCAGGCGAAAACCGCCAGGATGCCGGCGATCCAGAATGTCTGGCCTGGAAGCAAGGTGGTCAGGACAAAGAAGAAGCCGGCGCTGAGCAGAACGGTTCCCACAGTGACGAACAGATCGTTGCCGCCGCCGACCAGCCGCAGGTTTTCCTCGTCGCCCTCGTCATCGGCGCGCCTGGCCTCGGGGGCGAAAGCGACCGCACGTTCCATGGCCTCCAACTGATCGCGCAGGGTCTGCGAGATCAAACCTTTCGCGATTGCCTTGTCGAGGGTTTCGGCGCTGATCAATTGGGCTCCTGCGTCGCGTCGCGCGCCATCATCAAGGCCGGCCCGTACTCCGATGTTCTGGTGTCAAACGCAACAAAGCCAGCCTTTTCATAGGCACGGATCGCCCTGACATTGGCGGGATCCGGATCGATGATGACGCGCGGAACACCTTCCTCGAAAAGTTGTTCGACGAACTGGCGCACGATTGCCGAGCCATGGCCGCGCCCGAGCAACTCCGGCACGCCGATCGACACGTCGATGCCGAGCGTGCCGAACGGCTGGTCGGCATAGGGATGGTCGTCTTCCAGATGCGGGTCGTAGCTCTGCAGATAGGCAATCGGCTTGCCGTCGAGCTCGACGATCAGCGGCTCGACCGAAATCGAGTCGATGTGCTCGCGAATGCCGGCGATTTCCGTCTCCGGATCGTCCCACCACTCTGCAACATGCGGCTCGGCGAGCCAGCCGGCGATCATCGGCAGGTCTTTTTCCGTCACCGGCCGAAAATCGTAGAGCGTAGCTTGCTCAGGCGACATCGAGCGTTTCGACGACGAAATTGTTGTTGGTGTAGACGCAGATATCGGATGCGATCTGCATCGCCTTGCGGGCGATCTCCTCGGCATCCTTGTCGCTGTCCATCAGCGCGCGCGCCGCGGCCAGTGCGTAATTGCCGCCCGAACCGATGGCCATGACGCCGAATTCGGGTTCGAGCACGTCGCCGGTGCCGGTCAGCGCCAGCGATACCGACTTGTCGGCCACCAGCATCATCGCTTCCAGCCGGCGCAGATAGCGGTCGGTGCGCCAGTCCTTGGCGAGTTCGACGCAGGCGCGCGTCAGCTGGTCTGGATATTGTTCGAGCTTGGCTTCGAGCCGCTCCAGCAGCGTGAAGGCGTCGGCGGTGGCGCCGGCGAACCCGGCGATCACATTGCCGCCCTTGCCGATGCGGCGCACCTTCTTGGCGTTGCCCTTCATGATGGTCTGGCCAAGGCTGACCTGGCCGTCGCCGGCGATCACCACCTTGTTGCCCTTGCGCACCGTCACGATGGTCGTGGCGTGCATGGTCAGATTATCGGACATTTCCTGGCTCCGAGCAGCGCCATCCCGATAAGGCGATCGGCGCGGTACGAGTGACTTGATCGGCCATATGTATGCATGGGACCGATGATTGCAAACCGCTGGATAGCGGCCGGGTTCGCAACTGGCAATCGCCGGATCATGCTGCTAGAAGGCTTTCGTTTTCAAGCCTGCGAGGGCTTGAACCTCTGAGCCGGTCACGATGTGAACCTCTGGGACAAGGATAGAGTGATGCCGCCCCGCGCCGCCGAAGTCAGCCGCAAGACCAAGGAAACCGAGATTGCCGTCTCGGTCCATGTCGACGGCACCGGAAAATCGGACATTTCGACGGGCGTCGGCTTCTTTGACCATATGCTGGACCAGCTGGCGCGCCATTCCCTGATCGACATGACGGTCAGGGCCAAGGGCGACCTGCATATCGACGATCATCACACGGTCGAGGACACCGGCATCGCGCTTGGCCAGGCACTGGCCAAGGCACTGGGCGAGCGGCGCGGCATCATGCGCTATGCCTCGATCGACCTTGCCATGGACGAGACGCTGACGCGCGCCGCGATCGACGTGTCCGGCCGTCCGTTCCTGGTCTGGAACGTTTCCTTCTCGTCGCCGAAGATCGGCACCTTCGACACCGAGCTGGTGCGCGAATTCTTCCAGGCTTTGGCGCAGAATGCCGGCATCACGCTGCATGTCACCAATCATTATGGCGCCAACAACCATCACATCGCCGAGACCTGCTTCAAGGCGGTGGCGCGCGCGCTGCGCGCGGCTCTCGAACGCGATCCGCGCCAGCCGGATGCGGTTCCCTCCACCAAGGGATCGTTGAAGGGATAAGGCAATGGCCACCTATGTCGTGATGGAACCGCCAGGCCGCAGCGAGAAGGCCGATGCCACGGCCTTTGTCCGCGATGGCTTCACCTGGCTGGGCCTCCTGGTGCCGCCGCTATGGTTCGCCTGGCATCGGCTGTGGATCGAGGCAGCGCTTGCCTTCGTCGTCATGGGCCTGCTTTCGATGCTGGGCCAGAAGCTCGGCCTTGGTCTGGCCGGCTCGCTGCTGTCGCTGTTGGTTTCGCTCTATGTCGGACTGGAAGGGCAAGGCCTGCGCATCGCGGCACTTCGCCGGCGCGGTTGGCACGAATGGGGCGCGGTCGAAGCCGGTTGGCTCGACGATGCCGACACACGCTATGCGCTGGAAGCGGAAGCGCTTGCCGATGAGGTTGTGCCGGCGCCGCGCATGGTCCCCGATGCTGCCCTCGCGCGGCCAGCGCAGCCGGGCATGGCGCTGGGGCTGACCCACATTCCGGGAAGAAGCTGACATGCGGGTTGCGATC
Source organism: Mesorhizobium sp. M7A.F.Ca.ET.027.03.2.1 (assembly GCF_003999175.1). NCBI lineage: Bacteria > Pseudomonadati > Pseudomonadota > Alphaproteobacteria > Hyphomicrobiales > Phyllobacteriaceae > Mesorhizobium > Mesorhizobium sp. M7A.F.Ca.ET.027.03.2.1. The sequence continues at coordinate 11,965 of NZ_RZOM01000050.1, forward strand.
ATCGACTACGGCTCGGGCAATTTGCGCTCGGCCACCAAGGCTTTCGAGCGCGCCGCGCGCGAAGCCGGCATATCGGCTGATATCGACCTGACCGCAGATGCCGAGCGGGTGCGCACGGCCGATCGCATCGTCCTGCCCGGCGTCGGCGCCTATGCCGACTGCGCGGCCGGCCTGCAGGCCGTCGAAGGCATGTGGGAAGCCGTCGACGAGGTTGCGATCGTCAAGGGCCGGCCTTTCCTGGGCATCTGCGTCGGCATGCAACTGATGTCGCAGCGCGGCCTCGAAAAGACAATTACCGAGGGCTTCGGCTGGATATCGGGCGACGTGAAGGAGATCATGCCTTCCGATCCGGCGCTGAAGATCCCGCAGATCGGCTGGAACACGATCGAGCTCAAGCGCCAGCATCCGCTGTTTGCCGGCATTCCGACTGGCGCGGCCGGGCTGCACGCCTATTT
>NZ_RZOM01000510.1:0-4223 GCF_003999175.1 Mesorhizobium sp. M7A.F.Ca.ET.027.03.2.1
GCCGCGGACCGCGACCGATCTTGCCGAAGAGGCCTGGGCGCGGCTGGAAAAGCTGTTGATCCACTATGCCGATCCTGCGACGGGTTATCTGTCGCGCGCGCTGCCGTTCCGCGAAGGCGAGACTGATGGCGACTACGACCATCTTGCCCGCGTGCTCGAATGGTCGGCAGGCGGCGATGCCGGTGACGAGGGAGGGGAGGCATGAAAAAGGCCTATCCGATCCCCAGCGACACCGCGACCAGCCAGGCCCGCGCCGCCGATCCCGGCAATTCCGCCTGGGTGTCGGCGAATGCCGGATCCGGCAAGACCCATGTGCTGGCCCAGCGCGTTATCCGGCTGCTGCTGCGCGGCACCGATCCGTCGAAGATACTGTGCCTGACCTATACGCGCGCCGCCGCCGCTAACATGTCCAACCGGGTCTTCTCGACACTGTCGGAATGGACCACGCTCGGTGACGCCGACCTTGCGGCAAAGGTCGAGGCTCTGGAAGGCCGCCGGCCGGATCTCGAGACCATGCGCCGGGCGCGGCGCCTGTTCGCCGAGGCGCTGGAAACGCCCGGCGGGCTGAAGATCCAGACCATTCATGCCTTCTGCGAATCGGTGCTGCACCAGTTTCCGCTGGAGGCCAACATCCCGGCCCATTTCGAGATGCTCGACGGCCAGATGGAAGCCTCGCTGTTTGCCGCGGCGCGCCGCGACATGATCTCCGGCACATCCGCCGGCGACAGGGATCTGGCCGAGGCTTTTGCCGCCATTCTCGATCGGGGCGGCGAAGCCGGGCTCGACGCCTTGCTGGGTGAGATCGTGCGCAAGCGTGACGGCTTGCGCAATTTCATCGACGCCGTCGGGCGTGACGGCACGCGCTTCCAGGTCCTGTTCGACGAATTCCATTTCCATCCAGGCCAGACGGCCGAGGGCATAGCCGCTTCGGTATGGCCGTTGCCGGGTTTCCTGCCCGACTATTTTGCCGGCTTCGCCCACGCAGCCGAGGCCACCGATGCCAGATCGGTGCTGAACAACATCCTGCCCTATGCGCGGCAGGCTTTCGCCGAGGGCGATCCCATTCGGCGCCTGCAACTGCTCGCGCGCGCCTTCCTCAAGACCGATGGCGACACCTACGACCCGGCAAAGGCCTTCAAGAAGGCCCTGGTCGACCGGCTGCCGGATCTGGCGGAGCGCTATCTCTCGGCCGCCAATGCCATCGTCGAAACCACCGACCGGCTGGCCCTGTTCCGGATGCTGGAGGGTACAAGAGCGGCGCTGACCATCGCCGACTGGCTGATCGCCCGCTACGAAATGCTGAAGCGCAGCCGCGGCTTTCTCGATTTCAACGACCTGATCACCCGCACCGTCAACCTGCTGGCGCGGCCAGACGCCGGCCCCTGGGTGCAATACAAGCTTGATCAGGGCATCGACCATATCCTGCTCGACGAGGCGCAGGACACCAGTCCGGACCAATGGGAAGTGGTGAAACGGCTGGCGGAAGAATTCTTTGCCGGCTTTGGCGCGCGCGACAGGGTCCATCGCACGGTCTTCGCCGTCGGCGACGAGAAGCAGTCGATCTATTCGTTCCAGGGTGCCGCCCCGGACTCCTTCGCCGACAGCCGGCTGTTGTTCGCCGGACGGGTGCGCGACGCCGAGGCGTCCTTTGCCGACCTCAAGCTGACCTGGTCGTTCCGCTCGACCGACGATGTTCTGACCGCAGTCGACCGCGTCTTTGCCGACGCGAGCGTGCGGCGCGGCATCAGCCATGATCCCGATCCGCTGCGCCATCAGGCGATCCGCACCGACGCACCGGGCTATGTCGAGGTGTGGCCGTCAGTAGGCGCCGATGTGGTCGACGAGCCCGACGACTGGACGCAAGCCATCGATCATGCGCATGCGCCGGCGGTGCGCGTGGCCGAGAACGTCGCCGCCACCATCGCCGGCTGGATCGGCAGTGGCGAAATCGTCGAAGGCCGCGGCAAGCGGCTGCGGCCGGGCGACGTGCTGGTGCTGGTGCGCAAGCGCGATCGCTTCGTCCACGCGCTGACCCGTGCCTTGAAACGGCGCGACATTCCGGTTGCCGGCGCCGACCGGCTGAGCCTGCCCGGGCACATCGCGGTCAAGGACCTGATTGCGCTCGGTCACCTCCTCATCCAGCCGCAGGACGATCTGTCGCTCGCCGCCGTGCTGCGCAGCCCGATCTTCGATCTGCCGGAAGAGACGCTTTTCACGCTCGCCGCGCAGAGGCCGTCCGGCTTATCGCTGATCGCGTCGCTGCGACAGCACGCCGGCGACAGCGAGAGACTGGCGAAGATCGTCGCCCAGGTCGACATCTGGACGAACGAGGCCGCCTTCAAACCGGTGTTCGAGTTCTACGCCGGGCTGCTGGCGCGTGATGGCGTGCGCCGCAAGATGATCGCGCGGCTCGGGCCCGAAGCCGGCGACATCCTCGACGAGTTCCTCAGCTTCTGCCTGGCCGAGGAACGGACCGGTCTGCCGGGGCTTGAAGCCTTCCTGTCGACGCTGGAAAACGCCGGTCCCGAGATCAAGCGCGAGATGGACCAGACCCGCGACGAGGTCCGGGTCATGACCGTGCATGCCGCCAAGGGGCTGGAAGCGCCGGTCGTGTTCCTGGTCGATGGCGGTTCCGCCCCGTTCAGTGACCAGCATCTGCCGCGCCTGATGCCCTTCGATGGCTCCGGCGCGAATTGGGACGGTAAGGGCTATCTCTGGCGCTCTGCCAGCGACGTCGCCAACGGCTTTTCCAAAGCAGCGGCGGCGCGGGCACGGGAACTCGCCGACGACGAATACCGCCGGCTGCTCTATGTCGGCATAACCCGTGCCGAGGACCGGCTGATCGTCTGCGGCTATCACGGCAAGCGAGCGCCGAACGCCGGCACCTGGCATTCGATCGTCAGCCGCGCGTTGATCGGTGCGCCGGAAAGCGAGCAGCGTGCGCATCCCGCCGGCGGCGAGCCGGTGCATCGTTTCCATGTCACCAAGCTGCCGCCGGTCGCACTGGCTTCCGGCGAGCAGGCGCGGCCGACGGATGCTTTCGGACCTCTACCGGCGACCTTGTTCCGGCCCTTGCCCCCCTTCGAGGATCTGCCGCGTCCGCTGTCGCCATCCGGTGCTGCGGCGCTGATCGACGAAGGCAAGGAAGCTGTGGTCGACAAGGCGTCGCCGGTGCTCGACGCCGATGCCGAGCCGGGCTTTGCAGTGCTGCGCGGGCTTGCCCTTCACAAACTGCTGCAGATGCTGCCGGGCATTGCCGAGCCCGAACGCCAGCGCGCGGCGGAGCGCTATCTCTTGCGAACGGGTGCGGACTGGCCTCCGTCAGAGCGTGAGAAGGCCCTGGCGTCGGTCACATCAATCCTTGCGGATCCCGGCCTCGGTCAGCTGTTTGCGCCGTCGTCGCGTGCTGAGGTCGCGATCATGGGCAGCCTGGAAGTAAAGGGCAAAAAGCGCTCGATTTCCGGCAAGATCGACCGGTTGGCGGTGACGTCGGACACAGTCTCGATCGTCGACTACAAGACCAACCGGCCGGCGCCCTCCACTCTGGCCGAGGTGCCGCCGGCCTACCTGCTCCAGCTCGCGCTCTATCGCGCCCTGTTGCAGCCGCTCTATCCCGGCCGCACGGTCAAGGCGGCCCTGCTGTTCACCGAGGCGCCGCGGCTGATCGAGCTGCCGGCCGGTGCCATGGACGACGCCCTTGCCCGACTCACGGGAGCGTGACACAACACCTGCTTGAAGAAGGGCGCGATCACCACCACATTTGGTGGGACAAAAACTTTCAAAAGGATTTTCCATATGGCAACCGTGAAGGTCGACAAGAGCAACTTCCAGGCCGACGTGCTTGACGCCAACGTACCGGTCGTCGTCGATTTCTGGGCGGAATGGTGCGGTCCCTGCAAGATGATCGCGCCAGCGCTCGAAGACATTGCCACCGAACTTGGCGCCAAGGTCAAGATCGCCAAGCTCAACATCGACGAGAATCCGGAGCTTGCCGCCCAGTTCGGCGTGCGCTCGATCCCGACGCTGATGATCTTCAAGGGCGGCGAAATGGCCGACATGAAGGTCGGTGCGGCGCCCAAGACCGCGCTGTCGCACTGGATCAACGGCAATCTCGCCTGATCCATCTGAAATTCATATGACCATCAAGCCCGGCCTCGCGCCGGGCTTTTTGCTGGCGTCATCGGTGCGTGGCTCTGGCTCTCGCGTCCGGCCACTCCATGTCA
>NZ_RZOM01000511.1:0-4222 GCF_003999175.1 Mesorhizobium sp. M7A.F.Ca.ET.027.03.2.1
ATCTGCGGTTGCGAGGCCTCCACCGTCATGGCCGCCAGCAAAGGACCGACGACCGGGTCATTGCCGGCCACGTCGCAACCCTTGATGACAGGCGGCATCAACGTGATCAATGGGTTGAGCGCATAGGAATCCAAGGCCATGGAGCCGCAGAAAAGGGTGCTCGTCGCGCCCGTTCCTTGCCGTACCACTTCGCAGACGTTGCCCCCCAACTTGATCACCTTGCAACCTTCGAGCGAGTCCCCTGCAACGTCCGGCGCGCTCGCCAGCCGATGGGCGATGCCTTGTGGCAACAGCACCAGATCGCCATCGCGTAACTCCTGCCAGCCTTGCGATTCAGTATGAATCCAACACGGGCCCTGGCCGACAAAGTGAAACCGAAGCAGCTGTTGTTGCGGAAAGTCTATGCTCCATGGGTGCCGGAGCTCGCAGCGGCCATAGTTGACACCACTCAAGCGAAAGTCTTGCAGAACTTCGCTGAGCGCATCCATCGGGATATGTGGCGTCGAAGACGGCCGGGACGAATAGTCAGGCATATACCTGATATAGATGCCGAACGTCCGGCAGGCAAGCGGGGACCGTTGTTCCACAAAGTAAATCGTTGCAGCGGCACCCTACCCCTCCCGGCAGATTTCTCGCCTTGCCTCCCACTCCAACTGCATGCAAGGAGTTCTGCTACACACAGGGACAAGAGGCATGGCGGCGGAAGCATCGGGCAGTGATCTGGTTCAGGTGGTGGCACTGCTTGCTGCCGGCGTCGTTGCCGTTCCGATCTTCAAGCGCATGGGCCTTGGCTCGATCCTCGGCTATCTGGCCGCCGGCGTGGTGATCGGTCCGTTCGGCCTCGGCGTCTTTTCCGAATCGGCAGCCATTCTTCATGTCGCCGAGCTCGGTGTGGTGATGTTCCTGTTCATCATTGGGCTGGAAATGCAGCCGTCGCGGCTGTGGGGCCTGCGCCGTGAGATCTTTGGCCTCGGTGCGCTGCAGGTCGGCGTCTGCGCGCTGCTGTTGACCGGTGTCGGCATGGCCGGAGGGTTTCCGATCGCGCAATCCTTCGTCGCCGGCGCCGGCTTCGTGCTGACCTCGACGGCGATCGTCATGCAGCTTCTGGAGGAACGCGGCGAGATCGCTGCACCGAAAGGACAGCGCATCGTATCGGTGCTGCTGCTCGAGGACCTTGCCATCGTGCCGCTGCTGGCGCTGATCGCGTTCCTGGCGCCCGGCGGTGCCGACACCAGCCTGATGGAGCGGCTGACCGAAATCGGCATCGGCCTTGCCGCAATCGTCGGCCTGGTGGTGGCCGGCCGTTATCTGCTCAACCCGTTCTTCCGCATCCTGGCGGATGCCCGTGCCCGTGAAGTGATGACGGCGGCGGCACTTCTGGTCGTCCTTGGGTCCGCCCTCGCCATGCAGCTCAGCGGCCTGTCGATGGCGATGGGTGCCTTCCTGGCCGGCGTGCTCTTGTCCGAATCAACCTTCCGCCACCAACTCGAAGCCGACATCGAACCCTTCCGCGGCATCCTGCTTGGCCTGTTCTTTCTCGCGGTAGGCATGTCGCTCGACCTGCATGTGGTCGCGGCGAACTGGCGGCTGATCGCCATCTATGTCGTCGCCTACATGGTGATGAAGGCATTCGGTATCTACATCGTCGCCCGCATCCTGAAATCAGGCCACCGCGAAGCCCTGGAGCGCGCGGTCTTCATGGCACAAGGCGGCGAATTCGCCTTTGTCCTTTACTCGGCGGCCGCGGCGGTCGGCATCATCGACGGCCAGGCCAACGCGACGCTGACGGCGATCGTCATCATCTCCATGGTACTGACGCCGCTGGCCATCATCGCCTTGCGCTATCTGACGCCGCGTGACGAGCAGTCGCTCGACGGGGTCGATGTCGCCGATGGCCTGACCGGCAGCGTGCTGGTCATTGGTTTCGGCCGCTTCGGCCAGATCGCGAGCCAGCCGCTGCTGCTGCGCGGCATCGACGTCTCGATCATCGACAATGACGTCGAAATGATCCAGGCGGCGGCCGATTTCGGCTTCAAGGTCTATTATGGCGACGGCACGCGACTGGACATCCTGCATGCCGCCGGCGCCGGCCGTGCGCGCGCCGTGCTGATCTGCGTCGACAAGGCCGATGTGGCTGTTCGCATCGCGGAGCTCATCAAGGCTGAGTTTCCTTTGCTCACCGTGCTGGCCCGCGCTTTCGATCGTGGTACCGCGCTGCAGCTCATTCGCGCCGGCGTCGACTACCAGCTGCGCGAAACCTTCGAATCCGCACTTGTTTTCGGCGGCTCGGCCCTGGAATCGCTGGGCGTCGATCCCGAAGACGTGGCTGAAACGATCGAAGACGTCAGGCGCCGCGACACCGATCGCTTCGAAACCCAGCTTGCCGAAGGCATTCGCGCCGGACAGCGCTTCCTGAGAGGCAATATCGGTACGCCGATTCCGACACCGCTCTCCACGCCGCGCCGGCCTGGTCAGGCACTCAATGAAGAAACCGCGGGTGTGCTGCACAAACCCGAACCCGCCGATTGAGCAAGGAATTAGGCATGGAATTGGACAGCAGGGCCCTGTCGGTCACCAAATTCTGGCGCGATGCCGGCGAGGATGCCTGGTTCGAGAAGAACGAGGCATTCGATGCCGAGTTCCGCGACCGCTTTCTCGGCCTGCACTACGCCGCCGCGCGGCGTGAATGCGACGACTGGCTGGAACATGCCGAAGGCGCGCTGGCGCTGATGATCCTGCTCGACCAGTTTCCGCGGAACTGTTTTCGCGGCACCGGCCATATGTACGCGACCGATCCGCTCGCCAGATATTTCGCGGAGAGGGCGATCGCGGCTGGTCATGACCTGGCACTCGAGGAAGAACTCCGCGTTTTCCTCTACCTGCCTTACGAGCATTCGGAACTGCTGGCCGACCAGGACATTTCGGTCGAACTGACGCAGGCCTGGGCCGAGCCATACCTGAAGTACGCTGTCGAACACCGCGATATCATTCAGAATTTCGGCCGTTTTCCGCACCGAAACAAGATGCTTGGCCGCGAAACCACCCCGCAGGAGCAGACGTTCCTGGATGGCGGCGGTTTCTCCGGTTAAAGACCCCGCTCCAAGGTGTGTTGAGATTCAGGTCAGGCCGAGTCGAAAACGGTGGGTTCCGAGAACCGGAGCGGAGCGTACATTTGGGTACGTGAGCACCGGAAGCGCAGGAACTCGCCGTTTGCAGGCCGGCATCACCTGAATATCAACGCACCTAGGCCAACCACCAATCCCGGCCGGAGGACAATCGCTCGATGCCTGAAGTATCGACGGCGACCAGGCGGTCGGTGATGCTGCGACCGCTGACAACCAGGCCGGGCGCGATCTCGGCCAGCGGCGCCAGCACGAAGGCGCGCTCCAGCATGCGCGGATGCGGCACCTCCAGTCCGGTCTCGTGGATGACGCGGTCGCCGAACACCAGAATGTCGATATCGATCAGCCGCGGCCCCCAGCGCTCCTCCCGGACACGCTTCAGCTTGCGCTCCGCATCGAGGCAGAGGTCGAGCAAGGCACGCGGTGCAAGCACGGTGGAAATTTCGGCGGCCGCATTGAGAAAATCCGGCTGATCGAGCTTGCCCCATGGCGGCGTGCGATAAAGCGAGGAGACGCCGGTGACGCGCGTATCCGCGTCGGCATCCAGCATGCGCAGCGCCGCGCCCATGGATTTCGCCGGATCGCCAAGATTGCCGCCAAGGCTGAGATAAACGGTACTATTCGGGCCAGACAACGGTCACCTCGACATAATCGAGCACGCCGGGCACCGGTGCGTTCGGCTTGCGCACTGTGATCTCGGCTTTCTTTATCTGCGGAAAACGCGCCGTCAGCGCACGGGCCACTTCGAGCGCCAGCGACTCGATCAGAAAACCGCGCTGCCCGGTGATGATCTTCTCAATGACGGTGAATGCAATGCCGTAGTGGACTGTATCCTCGATCGAATCCTCGGCAAGTGCGCGGCCTGGATCGACGGTGAGAACAGCATCGACATAGAAGCGCTGGCCGAGCCTTTCCTCCTCGTCCAGCACGCCGTGCCGGGCAAAGAAAGCGCAGTTCTTCATGCGGATGACATACATCGCTCAGTTTCTCGCCTGGTCCGTCCGACGCGCCAGCATAGCATCCGCGAGCGCCAAAGCGTCCACGTTGAATGCGACATCGTGGACGCGAAACAGATCGGCGCCCTGGAGCCTCAATATAAC
>NZ_RZOM01000512.1:0-4218 GCF_003999175.1 Mesorhizobium sp. M7A.F.Ca.ET.027.03.2.1
GTAGAGAAAATCGCCGCCGCGCGGCCGCACCATGACGTGAAACGGCACACTTGCCTGCTCGAGGGCGGCGCGGACCGTGCCGAGGCTCGGCGTGATACCGCCTTCGATGAGGCTGGCGCATAGTTCGATCCGGTCGGCGCCGGCGGCTTGCGCCGCGAGAAGGCCGTCAATGCCTTCGACACAGATTTCGATCAGCGGCAGGCGGAGAGCTTTGGTCAAGGGCAGATCCAGTCCATGATTTTCGCCAGCCCTAGCACCGGGCCGGTCGCAGCGAAAGCGGGAACAGCCTTCCGCCTTCGCCCACAGACTTGGCGGCTATTGGCGCAATTCCGTATTCTTGGCGCCTTGCTCGACCTGATCGATCACCAGAAGCTTCACCTCGACATCCCCGATATTGGTGGCCTGATGCCACTGGCCGATCATTTCGATGATGAAATCGCCAGCCTTGTAGGTGTTGCTGATGCCGGTCTCGACATTGGTGACCTTCAGCGTGCCGGCTTGGACATACGCATAGCGCGGGAAGGGGTGCCTGTGGACCGGCAAGGTCGCGCCCGACGCGATGTCGTAGGTCGAGACCAGCACCTGCACGTTCTTCTGCGGCAACGTGATCGGTTGGCCGGACGCGGTCGTCGTGCGCGACGCAAGAGGGGTCACGACCACAGGCGTGCCGCTGCTGTCCAGCGCGTGGGCCGGGTTCGCGGAAAAGGCCACCGCGAGCAGTAGTCCGGACATCAAAATCTTTCGCATGATTCGCTCCACCCCTGGCGTCAACATCGCGCAGCGGCCAGCAGCACGCAAGGCAGCGCCTTGGGCACCTGCCTGCCGGCCAGAAAATTTTTTACGCCCCTCTTGACGGAAAAAACCACGATTACCAGATCGTTTTCCGTCGAGGCTTCGGCTCGACATACTGGCGTCGCAGCGGCGCTGCGACAGCCTCGTAACCCATGTTGCTTCACGGAGGATATGGCTATGAGAAGCTTTGATTATACCCCTCTTTACCGCACAACGGTCGGCTTCGACCGTCTCTTCGATATGCTCGAAAAAAGCGTGCGCTCTGACTGGCCTCCCTACAATATCGAGAAGATTGGCGAGCACGACTATCGCATTACGATGGCTATCGCCGGCTTCGCTCTCGATGAGGTCGAACTCATGCAGAACGGCCCCGAATTGTCTGTCATCGGCCAAAGGAAACCCGACCAGGAAAATCGGGAGGTCCTTCATCGCGGCTTGGCGACGGGCAACTTCAAGCAGGTGTTCAAGCTTGCCGACCACGTAAAGGTCAAGGCGGCCAACCTCGAGAATGGCTTGCTGTCGGTGGACCTGATCCGCGAAGTGCCCGAGGAACTCAAGCCTCGGCGCATTGAGATAGGGTCCGAAGCCAAAGCGGTTTCGCTCAAGCGACCCGACAGGACGCAGGCGATCGATTCGGATGCGGAGCCCCAACGCGAGGTCGCCTGATTCCCTGGAACCTAGATCTACGGTCCGCCTCCCGGTTCGGCCGGGAGGCACAGATCGCGGAGAATGGAGATGAGAACCGAAACCTACAGTTTTCACCAACCCGAACCAAAAAATTCTGCCGCGGAACCCGCTGGGTTGCGGACGCCGGATGATGTTCTGAACGAGGAGACGATGACGATCGGTGCAAAGCGGGCTTTGCTCGCTTTCTGGGCTTCCGACATTCATGCGGTTCCTGACAATCCCGCGTTGCGGCAATTGGACAACGGCGCCATCATGGAAGTCAGCGACATACTTCGCGCGCTCCACCTCCTGGACGAATCCAGGCGGGAAACGCGTGTTTCAAAGGTGTCGGCAAGCGTCAGCCTGTCTTTCGACCGGCGCCGCAGGAAGAGCCGTCTCGGTTGGATGCGGCACCCCTGGCGAGATGACGACGATGATCCGCCGCCAATCCCGGCCTTTGCAACGGTGCCGCCCGGGCGTGGAGGTGGCGGCATGTTGGCCGAGCCGGAGCATGCAATCGCATGATTTCCCGAACCAGCAACAACCCACCGTGCCGAATGGAGGATTACATGAGTGACAGGACGTTCGACCAACCGGTCCTGGTCAAGAATGGTGGGTTCATTCAAGAAATAGGCTGCCTCGACGACGCGTTCGACTTCTTTGACGAGTGGCCAAGGGAACGGCGGGGTCCGATTTTCGAAACGGCCTTTCGAGCCTGCCAGCGTGCTCACGACGGCCAGGTTCCGCTGACGGTGGCGCGCGATGCCGTCGCCGGCTTCGCAAGATCCGTCAAGATCCTGCAGGAACCGCTTGCTCAATTTCCTTGGATGGACGGCACAAGGTCAGGTCGCGGTGGGGTCACCGCTTAGCCTTGATAGGGGCGGCGCTGCCAGGATGGCCCGCTGCATGGTCGTCGTTCACATCCGCTACAAGGTGAACTGCCGTACCAGCTCACCTTGTAGTGGGGCGGCTCGATCGTTTGTTCGAACTCCCTGGTGCGGTTTTTGGCGACTGGCTAGGTCAGCCTCGCAACAGTCAACGCTAATATAATGTTCGAAGCGTCGCCACAGGAGGTTCAATGGTTTCCGCTATCGCAAGTCAACATCCGCATGTCCCGGAAAAACAAACGGCAGTGGGGAAGCCGCAAGCCGGCGAAGGATTTTCGCCGGGCCGCAGCGCGGACGCCGTAGGACATCTGGCCAAAATCATGGTTGCCGCAGGCGGCGATATGGATGCTGGCGCGCAAGGCCGCGCGGCATCCAAGATCGCCAGGATGGACATCACGGTTCTGACCGCACCACCCGTAGAAACACCAACAGAGTAAGATATGCTCGTTCGGGCGCCTCCGCGCCGTCATCAGCGGCGTGGGCCGCTCTCGCAGATTACGCCACGGCTCTCAGCGGAGGCTCCGCCATCGTCCCAAGGCCGTCGCATTCCGCGCAGGCGCCCGTCTTTCCGGGGCAGCCGCCCCGATGGGTTCCATGCGGGCAGCAGTGCCCGTTTGACGCATACCACTTGGAGCAGTCGAAAACCCTGCCGCTGCCATGACAGCGCGGGCATTCCATATTCGATGAAATCATACCAATTCTTGCCCAACCCAAACGCACTCGCCCTGCGCCGCAAGTAACAGGAATCATTGCGCTTTCAAGCACATCGCCCTGACTTAAATTGGGGGGATCGACGGATGGCCGGCATCGATGGCGAGCTATTGTTGCGCCGTAATCAGGTTCCCCGTGAAGACCTTGCTCGCCACAAGCCGCGTTGGGCATTGGCCGGCAACAATAGGCTGCGCCGGCTTGTCCCGTTCGTTCTCGGCGGTCACAGCAACTGCGTCATCGGGCTGCGCGTTGGCGGCCTGTGTGGCCGTGGACGCGAAGAGCACCGTCTGGGTGATGAGAGCGGAAACTGCGGCAACCTGGACCAGCACGGCGGCGAGGGCGATCTTCTTCAGCATGCGAGAAAACGCTCTTCGATGTTCCCGGTTCCCCACGCATTCAGGTTTTCTGCTCGCTACGGAACAAGAGACCGGCAGGGCGGTTAACTCGGTTATGCCGAGCAAGATCAAAGAGCCACCATCGACGCCCGCACCGGAGAAGGTACCTGTGCAACGCCGGGACAAAGAAGCCCCGCCCGAGCTTGAGGATGTCGACCCGCCACCCCGAGATGTGCGAGAGGCACCGGCACCCAACCCGAACGGCGACAAGAGATAAGATCGCCGAGATCGCAGCAAGGCCTTATGCCTGCTCGCGCGAACCTTCCCGATGCCGCGGCGTCATCGAGAGCGCTGGACAGCGGCGCCAGGTCAAGTTGAGAATCAACCTGCTGACCACGATTTTGCAGACATGCCATAGATCAGCCCCTATGGGCGACCTGACCGTCTCAAGGCCTTGAAAAAGTTGGCTCCCCGGGCCGGATTCGAACCAGCGACCAACCGGTTAACAGCCGGTTGCTCTACCACTGAGCTACCGGGGAACGGATGCTCTTATGTGAGTGGCGCAGCCTATAGCTGCCCTTTTCGGCTTTGCAAAGAAGCTTTTCACATTTTTCCGAGGCTTTTTCGCGCAGGCCTTTCTCGCAATCGTCGACGGTTGCCCTCATATTAGCCGTCTTGGCAGTGATATGGAACCGAAAGCGCGGCGGCGGCTTTGGTTCCAGCATGCTTGCGAACAATCAAACGGGTCAATTTTTCGAGACGATGACAGCACAAGACAACCAGATGCCGGCGCGGAAAATCTCCGTTTTCGGGCGCGAGTTCAAAAT
>NZ_RZOM01000513.1:0-4210 GCF_003999175.1 Mesorhizobium sp. M7A.F.Ca.ET.027.03.2.1
GCGGCAAAGCTGCCTGTACGGGCCGCAGTCTCGAAAGCTTGAAGTCCTTTGAGAGAGGGAGGTACGGCCATAATCACCGAATAGATAAGTTCAGCTTATCTAGATTGCAGAAATCGTCGTTTTTGGAAAGGTTGTTCATTGGCTACAATGGGTTCATCAAGCTCCAGTCTGGATCGAAGCACGTGGATCATCGTGACGTAATTTCATCGTTGACGCAGGAGGAGCGCAACCGGCTGACCGCCAAGTCTGATGTTGCGGGCCTCGTTCAGCTTGCTGCTCATTGGGGCGCGATCGTGGTCGTCGGATCGCTGATCGCTGCCAAGGTGCCGTTCTGGCCACTGCTGATGCTTCCGCAAGGTATCCTCATCGTCTTCCTGTTCACGCTGCTGCACGAGACGGTTCATCGCACGGCTTTTGAGGCACAGCGGCTGAACGATGTCGTGGCGCGGGTGTGCAGTCTGGCGATCGCACTGCCGGCGGACTGGTTCCGCTACTTCCACTTTGCCCACCATCGATACACGCAAGACCCGGAGAACGACCCTGAACTGGCCTTCCCGAAACCGGAGACATGGCGGCAATACCTCGTCCACATATCCGGCATCCCCTTATGGTGGGGCCACCTCAAGACGCTCTATGCCAACGCGGCAGACCGTGGTCGCGAAAGCTACGTTCCGCCGAAGGGCTATGACAAGGTGCGCATCGAGGCCCGCGCCATGATTGCCTTTTACGCCGTGGTCCTTCTGCTGGCCGTTTATTTCCGGCTCTCGGTGCTTGTCTATGTCTGGATCTTGCCCGCTCTGTTGGGGCAGCCGTTTCTGCGCCTCTATCTGCTGGCCGAGCATGGTCGCTGTCCGTTCGTCGCCAACATGCTGGAGAACACCAGGACCACGTTGACCAACTGGCTGGTCCGCAAGCTGGCGTGGAACATGCCGTTCCATGCCGAGCATCATGCCTATCCCGGCGTGCCGTTTCATCAACTGCCGCGGTTTCATGCGCTGATCGAGCGGCATCTCAAGGTGGTCGAGCCCGGCTATGTCAGCTTCCACGAAAAGTACATCGACACGCTGCGTTGACGATGGCCGGCCTCAGCCGGTCTGGCTGTGCAGCGCTCGGGATTTCAATAGACGCTGGATCTCGGCGGCCGTTGACGGCACGCCGATCAGATAGCCCTGCGCCTCTGTACAGCCATTGCCGCGCAGGATGTCGAGTTGCACCTCGGTCTCGACCCCCTCGGCGGTGACAGTGATGCCAAGCTCGGCGCCCAGCCCGATGACGGTGCGAACGATCGCCGCGGCGTCACGATTGCCCAGGTCGTGGATGAACGAACGATCGATCTTGATCTTGTCGACAGGAAAACGCCTGAGATAGCCGAGCGAGGAATAGCCGATGCCGAAATCGTCCAGCGCGATGCGGATGCCGAGTTCGCGCAACTGCCGCAGCGTCCTCAGCACCGCCTCGCTTTCGTCCATCAGCACGGTTTCGGTGATTTCAAGCTCCAACCGATCGGCTGGCACGCCGGAGAAGGCCAGCGCCGAGATGACGCTGCGGGCGAAGCTGCCGCTTTTAAGTTGCACGGCCGAGACATTGACCGCGACGCGCAGGCCGGCGGGCCAGTGTGCCGCCGCCGTGCAGGCTTTCCTCAGCGCCCATTCGCCAAGCGGCACGATCAATCCGGTGTCTTCGGCGACCGGAATGAAGCTGTCCGGCGCCACCGTGCCGCGTGTCGGCGAATGCCAGCGCATCAAGGCTTCGGCGCCGACGATCTCCCCGGATGCGATGTTCATGATGGGCTGGAAGTCGAGGTCGAACTCCTGGCGCGGCAGCGCGGTCTCAAGGTCGACCTCCAGCGCACGCCGTGCCTGTACCATAGCGTCCATTCCGGGTTCGAAGAACCGATACTGATTGCGCCCTTCGCTCTTCGCCCGGTAAAGCGCCGTATCGGCGTTCCTCAGCAGCGTGTCGGCATCTCCACCGTCGTCGGGGAAAACCGCGATGCCCAGGCTGATGCCGACATGCATCTCGCGGCTCTTGTCGCGGAACGGTTTTCCGATTGTCTCGACGATGCGCTTCGCGAGTTTTTCTGCATTGGCAATGCCCTTGAAGTTGAACTGGATGATGACGAATTCGTCGCCGCCGAAACGGGCGACGACGTCGGTTTCGTTGTGCAGGCAGCGCTGCAGCCTCTCGGCCACACTCTTCAACAGCCAGTCGCCGGCCGGATGTCCCCAGGTGTCGTTGACCGCCTTGAAGCGATCGAGATCGAGCGAAAAGATTGCCAGCGGCGTGACCGCCGTGGCTTCCAGCGCCAGGTCGAGCCGTTCGCGAAACATCGAGCGGTTGGGCAATCCCGTCAGCGTATCGTGATGCGCAAGATGGGTCATGCGCTCTTCGGTGCGGCGACGTTCTGTGACGTCGTCGAAGGTCACTACCCAGCCGCCGCCGTTCATCGGCCGGCGTGTGACCAGAACCGTCCTGCCGTCGGTAAGATGCCGGTAGGCCGAATGCATTTTTGCCGCCGTCAGGCAGGCCTCGGTCTTGGCGACTTCGCTGTCGACGTCGATCTCCGTATAGATGCCGAGTTCCAGCAATCGTTCGAGCGCCTCGCGGTGCGTCGTTCCAAGCGGGAAGTCTGCCGCGGTGACATTGTAGAGTTCAAGAAAACGCCGGTTGCGCACGATCATCTTGCCGTCGGCGCCGTACATCAGCAGGCCTTGCGACATGTTGGCAAGCGCTGCGTCGAAGCGGCGGTGCTGCTCCTTCAGATCCTCTTGCGCGCGGCGCTGCTCGGTGATGTCCTCGTAGATCGAGACCCAGCCGCCCAGAGCCAGAGGGCGGTGCGAGATGCTGACGATGCGGCCGTCCGACAGTGTTTCTTCGTAGGTCGAGGGCTTTGCCTGATCGATATAGGGCTTGCGGATGGCGTAGAGTTCGTCGGCGGTTTGCGAGGCGATGCCGATATCGACGCTGTGGCGCAGAATGTCGAGGAACCGGATGCCGGGCCTTATGACGCTGGCTTCGAGGCAAAAGATGTTCAGGTAGTTGCCGTTGCAGATGATCATCCGCTCGTCGGCGTCGAACATGCACAGGCCGTGCGACATGTTCTCGACCGCAGCCGAAAAGCGTTGGTTCTGCTCGCGCAGTTCGTCTTCCATGTGGCGGGAGCGGTCCATGCCTTCGGCCTCCCGTTTCGGGATGGTCGAACCATCCTTGGCATCAGCGACGGGCATGAGCGCGCCTGCGGACCGTGATCGAACGCGCTATTGTGGCCGCCGCCGGTTAATTTAGCGTTTTAATGCCTGTCGCCCAAAAGTGACCTCGGTTTTGGGGGAACGACATGCATAAAAACAAAGACCTAAAGCGCGTCGCATGAATCCGTTTCAGCGCGACGCGCTTTAGACGATTGCGGTCGCCGAAACCTGATGCCGCGACATCTCGATCGCCGAAAACCGTTTCAGAAACGCGTTCTGCGCCCAGGTCACCGAGCGTGGCGTGAAATCGAAGCGGTCGGCATTGAAGCCGCGCGGACGGCCGAAGAACTCGGTCGCCTCGGCGGTCGAAAAGCCGGCGAGCAGCGTTGCCTCGAAATAGGCGGCGATCTGGTCGGCGCGCTTGATCTCCTTGCGCAGCGCAGCACTTGGCTCCTGCGGCAGCGAGAAGCGCAGATGGATGGCGCGCTGCAGCCGCAACTCACAATCCTTGTAGCTGCCGCCCATCACCGATTTGAACGGTGAGATCATGTCGCCGATGACATATTCGGGGGCGTCGTGCAGAAGAGCCGCCAGCCGGGCGTCGGCCGAAGCCTCGGGTACCAGGTCGCGGAACAGCGCTTCGACCAGCAGCGAGTGCTGGGCAACCGAAAAAGCATGCTCGCCACTGGTCTGGCCGTTCCAGCGGGCAACGCGGGCGAGCCCGTGCGCAATGTCTGAAATTTCGATGTCGAGCGGCGAGGGGTCGAGCAGGTCGAGCCGGCGGCCCGACAGCATGCGCTGCCAGGCGCGTGCCGGCGCGCCGACGCGGTCGGCCGCCATCAGGCCTCCTCCGCGCTGACGGCTTCCTGCGGGAAGGCGAATTTTGCCCAGCGGGGAATGGCTAGTGTAACCGGAATGTTCGCCGCCATGATCGGCAGGTCGGCGTCGAGCGCCGCCTTGATCCGGGCGATGCGCGCAATCGCCAGACCGATCGTGCCGGCGGTCGAGCCGAGGGTGCCCAC
>NZ_RZOM01000514.1:0-4208 GCF_003999175.1 Mesorhizobium sp. M7A.F.Ca.ET.027.03.2.1
GGCGTGGCGACGAAGGAGCGGGCTGCGGTCAGGCTGGCGGCTGTCATGGGCAATATCTCATCCGTTCTGGAAGGCCGGATGCCAGCCGAGCGACAAACGCTCGAGCAGGCGGGCGAGGCTGTCGGCGAGCTTGCCGAGCAGCGCGTAGATCAGGATCGACAGCACGACGACATCGATCAGCAGGAATTCGCGCGCTTGCATGGCCATGTAGCCGAGGCCGGAACTGGCTGAGATGGTTTCGGCGACGATCAGCGTCAGCCACATGATGCCCAGGGCATAGCGCAGGCCGACGAAGATCGCCGGCAGCGCACCGGGCAGGATGACGCGGAAGAACAGGGCGCGCCGATCCATGCCGTAGACGCGGCCCATCTCGACCAGATGCGGGTCGACGCTCTGGATGCCGAGCAGCGTGTTGACGTAGATCGGAAAGAACACGCCGAGCGCCACCAGGAACAGTTTGGCTTCCTCGTCGATGCCGAACCACAGGATGACCAGCGGGATCAGCGCCAGGTGCGGGATGTTGCGGATCATCTGCAGCGTCGTGTCGGTCAGGCCGCGGCTGAGCGTCGACAGCCCGTTGGCAAGGCCAAGCGCAAAGCCGATCGAGCCGCCGATGGCGAAGCCGGCAAGGGCGCGCGCGGTCGAAACGCCGATGTTGCGGACCAGTTCGCCCGACAGCGTCAGCCGCCAGAAGGCCTCGGCGACCGCACTTGGCGCCGGCAGCACGTTGGCGGGCATGACGCCCGCGCGGCTGGCAATCTCCCAGCCGGCAATAACCAGCGCCGGGAGCAGCCAGCCGATGGCATTGCCATGCAGGCGCGTGGCAAAGCTCATGACGAAGCCTGCAGGCGGTTGGCGCCATGGAAGCCGACCGAGAATTCGTTGGCGATGTTCTCATGCGCCCGCTGCCGCCTGGTGCCGAGCCCGAGTTTCGGGAACAGAAGCTCGGCGACGCGGTACGCTTCCTCGAGATGCGGATAGCCCGAGCCGATGATGGTATCGATGCCGATCGCCTGGTATTCGCGGATGCGCTCGGTGATCTGTTCCGGCGTGCCGACCAGTGCCGTGCCGGCGCCGCCACGCACCAGCCCGACACCGGCCCACAGATTGGGCGAGACGACCAGCCTGTCACGGCGTCCGCCATGCAATTGCGCCATGCGGCGCTGGCCGACCGAATCCATCTGGTTGAGGAAGCGCGCCTGCGCATTTTCGATCTGGGCGTCGGTGACATGGCTGATCAGCCGGTCGGCGGCGCGCCAGGCTTCGTCCTCGGTCTCACGGACGATGAAATGCAGCCTGATGCCGAAGCGCAGTTTTCTGCCGCGCAGTGCCGCTTTTGCGCGCGCCGCCGCCAGCTTCTGGGCAACCTGCGCCGGCGGTTCGCCCCAGGTCAGATACATGTCGACGAGGTCGGCGGCGAGGTCCTGGCCTGCGTCCGACGACCCACCGAAATAGAGCGGCGGCCGCTCCTGGTGCGGCAGAAGGTCGAGGCGGCCATTCTCGACGCGGTAATATTTGCCGTCGAAATTGACCCGCTCGCCGGACACCAGGCCGCGCCAGATGGTCAGGAACTCATGCGCCTGGGCATAGCGCTCGTCATGCGGCAGGAAGACGCCGTCGCCGGCGAGCTCGGTCGGGTTGCCGCCGACCACGACATTGAGCAGCAGGCGGCCATTGCTCAAGCGGTCGAGTGCGGCGGTCTGGCGCGCGGCGAAAGTCGGCAGCGTGACGCCCGGCCGCAGCGCGACAAGGAATTTCAGCTTTTCGGTCAGCGTCGCGAGACCTGTCGCGGTGATCCAGGAATCCTCGCAGTTCTGACCCGTGGGCAGCAGCACGCCGGGAAAGCCGAGCCGGTCGACCGCTTGCGCGATCTCCTTGAAGTAGCCGAATTCGGGCGGTCGCTGCTGCTCCTCGGAACCGAGATAGGAACCGTCGCCATGCGTCGGGATGAACCAGAAGAAATCGAGCGGTGCGGTGCTGGCAGGCGCGGTCATGTCTGGCACAGTCACGGGCGGATCTCCTGGAGATATGGGTGCAAACGCAAAGGGCGCCGGGCGTTCTCATCCGGCGCCGTCAGGGGGCAAGTTAGTTGCCGGGTGCTGTCCACACCGCGTCGGAGATGCGGACCGCTTTCGGGATCAGCCCGAGCTTGTAGAAGCGGTCGGCGGTGGCCTGCTGGCCGGCGATGATCTCGTCGGTGATCGGAAAGATGCCGAACTTGGTGCGGTTGGCGGCGATGATCTGCGCGTCGAGCGGCACGCCGGTGACCTCATGCAGCGCCGCGGCCACCTTGTCTCGGTTCTGGTCGGCCCATTTCGCCGCCTCGCCAAGGGCCGATATCGTCGTTGTGATGGTTTCGGGGTGCGCCTTGGCGAAATCCTTGTTGGCGAGGAAATAGGTATTGACCTTGAGCACCTCGCTGGAGCGGGCCAGCACACGCGGCTGGTAGCGGGTTTCGGCGATGGCGAAGAACGGATCCCAAACGCTCCAGGCATCGATCTGGTCGCTGGCGAAGGCTGCGGCCGCATCCGCCGGGCTGAGATAGACCGGCGTGATCGGGTCGAAGGCAATGCCAGCCTTTTCCAGTGCGGCGACAAGCAGATTATGCGCGCTGGTGCCCTTGCCGACACCGACGCGCTTGCCCTTGAGATCGGCGACGGACTGGATCGGCGACGCCGGCTTGACGAAGATCGCCTCGCCCTCGCCGTTCGACGGCAGCGCTGCCGCATAGACGATGTTGGCGCCGGCCGACTGGCCGAAGATCGGCGGTGCGTCGCCGGTCCAGCCGACATCGATGGCGCCGACATTGAGCGCCTCCACGAGCGGCGGACCGGCGGTGAACTCGACCCATTTGACCGTCACGCCCTTGTCTTCAAGGGCCTTTTCGATCACCTGCTGCTGCCTGGCGATCACCGGCAGGCCGGTCTTCTGATAGCCGATGCTGAGCTGCTTCAGGTCCTGCGCTGTGGCGCCGGATGACACGGCAACCGTCGCCGCCAGCAGGCCGATGCCGAAAACACGTCTCGTTAGATTGAACATTGATCCCTCTCCTTCGCTGCGGATCGGCGCCGGAAATGGCCTCGCCGGTTGGAAGATGGATCAGGCTAGGTAGTTCTATAAAGTTAGTAGAGGAATGATTTTGCGAGTTCGTTGCGAACGGCGGAAATATTTTCTGCAGCGACCCTTCCTTCGTCATCCTAGGGCGGAGCAAGGAGCGAAGCGACGCGGCGCAGACCCTAGGATCCATGCCGTGACGTTTGCCTTAGAACGCTACGGATCAGAATGGCGCTTGTCCGCGCAACGAGGCTTGTTACCCTGAAACCATGACCGGCTACGTCTACATGACCGCGAGTCAGAAGCGCGGTACGATCTACATCGGCGTCACCAACGATCTCGGCCGCCGCATGCCGGAGCACAAATCCGGTGAGGGCTCGCGCTTCACCAGTCGCTACGGCGTGCAACGCCTTGTCTGGTACGAGGAGTATTTCGACATCACCGATGCCATCCAGCGCGAGAAGTCACTGAAGCGCTGGCCACGTCAATGGAAGATCGATTGATCGAAAAAGCCAATCCAGAGTGGTTCGAGCTCTTTCGTGGAACCGGCTGGTAGGCGCTCGGTTTCTTTCACCGCCGGAGCATAACATCACCGTCGCGGCATGGATCCTAGGGTCTGCGCGCGTCGCTTCGCCCTTGCTTCGCCCTAGGATGACGAAACCAGGGTTAGGCCGTCTTCGTGACATGAATCGTGCGCCACCCCCTTCACTGCGACCAATACTGCCAGGCCCAGTAAAAACTCTCGTCGCGTGGCGGCAGGCGGTCGCGCTCGGCGTCCCAGCGGACCGGCGTTGGCGATTTCGGTTGCTGTTCTGGCGGCTGGCTTTCCCTGGTCCAGGCGAGAAGCCAGTTACCGGCTTGGGCGAACAGCACGGCGGTGGAATGGGTCATCGTCATTCTCTCCTGCTCCTCTGGGCTCGGATCATTCGCGTCCCGCCCACGGGACGAGCACGCGCTCGATCCTGCGGATGGTGAATTCGAGCACGAAGGCGATGGCCGCGATCACCAATATGCCCATCACCACCACGTCGGTGACGAGGAACTGGGCGGCCGACTGGATCATGAAGCCAAGCCCGCGTGTCGCCGCCACCAGTTCGGCCGCCACCAGCGTCGACCAGCCGGCGCCGAGCGCGATGCGCAGACCGGTCAGGATC
>NZ_RZOM01000515.1:0-4207 GCF_003999175.1 Mesorhizobium sp. M7A.F.Ca.ET.027.03.2.1
CATAGAGACTGTCCTCCAGCCCGACACGGACATTGCCGCCCATGGCCGCCGCGATCGAGATCAGCGGCATCTGCTGACGGCCGGCGGCCAGCACGGAGAACTGGTAGCTGTCGCCGAACAATTTGTCGGCGATCCGCTTCATATGGACGAGATTGTCGGGATCGGCGCCGATGCCGCCCAGAATGCCCAGCACGAACTGGATGAACAATGGGCCAGACACCAGCCCTCGGTCGCGGAAATGCGCCAGCGAGTAGAGATGGCCAACATCGTAGCATTCGAATTCGAAGCGCGTGCCGCAGCCCTTGCCCAGCCTCTCCAGCACGCCCTCCATATCGGCAAACGTGTTCTTGAAGATGGTGTCGCGCGTCGCTTCGAGCAGCTTCGGCTCCCATTCGTGCTGCCATTCCCTCGGCCTGTCGAGCATCGGGAACAGCGCGAAATTCATCGAGCCCATATTGAGCGAGCACATTTCGGGTTCGGCCCGCAAAGGGGCTGCCAGCCGCTGATCGAGCGTCATCAGCGATGAGCCACCGGTGGTGATGTTGATCACCGCATCGGTCGCCTGCTTGATGCGCGGCAAAAACTGCATGTAGACGTCCGGATCGGCGGTCGGGCGGCCATCCCTCGGGTCGCGGGCGTGCAGATGCAGGATCGAGGCCCCGGCTTCCGCAGCGGCGATCGCCTCAGTGGCAATCTGGTCCGGCGTCACCGGCAGATAGGGCGACATCGACGGCGTGTGCACCGAGCCGGTGACGGCGCAGGTGATGATGACTTTTCTAGGCGCCATCTTTGTCGCCTCAGCCTTCGACCGGCAGGTCGAGTTCGGCAGCCAGCGACTCCAGCGAGTCGCCGATGATGGAAACGATCTCGCCGACCTGTTCGCTGGTGACGATCATCGGCGGCGCGACCATGAAATTGTCGCCGTCGACGCCGCCCTTGACCCTGCGGCCATAGATGATCAGCCCGCGCTCATAGGCGAGGTCGAGCAGCCGCTGCGTGGCTTTCTTGGTCTGGTCGATCGGCCTCAGCGTCTCTGGATCAGCAACCATCTGGGCGCCGGTGAGCAGGCCCTTGCCGCGCACGTCGGCGATGAACGGAAACCGCTTCGCCAGCCCCTTCAGCTCGTCCATCAGCACGTCGCCCATGGCGGCCGCATTGGCGATCAGGCCAAGCCGGTCCATTTCACCGAGCACGGCAAGCCCGGCGGCGCAGGCCAGCGGATTGCCGGCATAGGTGTGGCCGTGCTGGAAGCCGCCGGAGTCAAGCAGCGGCTGCACCAGCCGCATCGGGGCGGCGAGCGCGCCAAGCGGCGCATAGCCCGAACCCAGCCCCTTCGACAGCGCGACGATGTCGGGCTTGCAGTTCCAATGGTCGCCGCCTAGGAATTTGCCGGTGCGGCCGGCGCCGCTCATCACTTCATCGTGGATGAGCAGGATGCCGTAGCGGTCGCAGATCTCGCGGATGCGCGGATAATAGCTGTCCGGCGCGACCAGTGCCGCGGTCGCCGCACCGCCGATCGGCTCCATGATGAAAGCGACCACGCTGTCTGGACCTTCCGCAAGAATCTTCTCCTCCAGCATGTCGGCATAGCGGATGCCGCGCTGGTCCATCGAGAGGTTGTCGCGGTCGCGCCAGGCATTCGGCGCCGGCACGGTCGGCATCGCCCGCATCATCGGCTCGAACGTTTCGGCCAGCGCATCGTCGCCGGTAATCGAGAGCGAACCCAGCGTACCGCCATGGTAGGAGGGGAAACGCGTGATAACCTTCCAGCGGCTGGCCTGGCCGGTGGCGACGGCCCATTGCCGCGCCAGCTTGATGCAGGATTCCGTCGCTTCCGAGCCGCCCGAGACGAAGAAGATGCGGTCCATGCCTTCCGGCAGCTTGCCGGCCAGTTCGCGTGCCAGCTCCTCGGCCGGCTCGTTCTCGAAATGCAGCCGATAGGCAAAGGTGGCGCGGTCCATCTGCCGCTTCATGGCATCGAGCACGTTGCGGTTGGAGTGGCCGATATTGGCGACCATCGGGCCGCTCGAGCCGTCGATGAAGCGGCGGCCGTCCTGCGTCCACATATAGATGCCCTCGGCGCGGTCGATCAGCGGCCGGCGCAGGCTGGACAGATAGAACAGATGCGAGTCTCGCCGGGCGTCGGTGGCTTGCGCGGCGGTCTGGACTTTCGACATGTCAGGGCTTTCCGAGATAACGATCGAGGACATTTTTGGTGACGCGTTCGACCATCGGGTCCTGTCTTAGCAGGCCGGCGACCCATTCGCAGCTTCCGGCGTGGAACACCTCGCCCTTGCCGCGCGGGAAATTGACGATCATGCCGTTGCCGCGTTTGACCTTTTCCAGATTGGCGTCGCTCGCCTCGCCGAACAGCGTCTCGGCGGTGAAGCGGCCATCCTCGTCGGTGAGGAACTGGTCCTCGATCGGGATATCGGCGCTTTCCTCGACCTGGGATGCCATGCCGACGGCGAGAACCTGCAAGCCGTCTGGCGCGCCGCTGGTGGCGGTTGGGTAGGGCAGGCCGCCGCGTATCTCGAAGTCGAGCCCGTCGACCTCATAGCCATAGACATGGCTGTCGGCCCCCAACAGGTCACCATAGTAGATGCCGGTGCCGGCAAAGGCCCAGTGCTCGGGCCGGTAGACCGGAAAACCACGCACGCCGCGCGGCGCGCAGCCGCCCCAACCGGTATAGACCCCGCGCGTCGCGTTGAGCCCGAAGGTAGCCGAACCCGGCCGGCCGATTTCCGGCGCTTCCCAGGAATTGGTGGCGCGGGTGACGTCGCCGCCTGGGAGATAGGCCGGGTCTTCGGCACGCGAGCGATATTTGTAGCAGACCTGCCGGCGGCCCTCGTCCTCAAGCCGCGTCTGCCACATGAAGTTACCGGCAAAGCGCGCCGCATGACCACCACGCTCGACATAGGCGTCGACGGCATCGCGCATTTCCCAGGTCCAATATTCGTCGTGGCCGACGAAGACGGCGCAGTCGTAGCCGTCGAGAATTTCCGGCGAAAAATGCAGATCGTGCTGGCTGGCGAGATCGACTTGATAGCCGGCTCGCTCGGCAAAGCGGAAGAAATGGCTGTCATAGCTGGCCCAACCCGACGATCCGTACTTTTTCGAATGGCCTGTGGCGAGCGCCCATTCCATGTGCGGATAGCGCGGGATCGTCTTGGGCGGTACGGCGACTTCCAGCGGCACGCGCGGCGCATCTTTCGGCAGCACGACGAAGCCACGGCACCAGGGGCGCTGTGTCGACACGATGGGCGAGTATTGGTTGCGGTCCGGCCCGGTAATGCCCTGGTAGTGGTTGGAACCGCCCCAGGTGTTGTAGGCCAGCCAGGTGCCCGTCGCCGCCACCTGCAGCACACGGCCGGGTTTACGGCCCGGCTGCGGGCTGACGATAAAAATATGGTGGCATTGGATCGGCTTGCCGTCGCGCCCGTCGGCGGTCAGCGTGACCCGATAGGCGCAGGACGGCCAGTCCGCCCCGACGCGAAATTCGAAGGATGCGTCCCAGCCGCAGCCTTCAGCCGAACACTGGTCGGGTGTGTCCTGCCGGCGTGCCGCGATGCCCGATTTTTCGAACACTTTGGTCTCGCTGCCGCCATCCCGGGTGATTGTCATGCCGAAGTTCGGAGCTGTCGAACTGACATGCAACGCCACCGTTTCGCCGGCGCGATAGGAAAACCGGTCGCTGTAGCACCAGATCTCGCCGCGCTCGCCATCCATCCCCGGCCATTCGTAATAATGGCCACGCACCGCGTGGCGGCGCTGCTCCGGCGTCAGTCCGAAATCGGGGAATTCGGTCGGCAGATGGGTCATGAACACCTGAAAAGGTCGAGGGCCGCCATTTCGGCGATCTGCCGGTCACGCGTCAAATAGAAACGATCGGGCCAGCATTCGTTAGCCGCACCCTTGGCCGCCTCCATCAAACGGACTATCTCAGGGGAGGCGGCGTTTCCGCCACGGGGGTCGGAATGCTCAGAGTGCAAAAGGTCAAGGTCGACGAGATCTACGTGCCGACGGCGCGCAAGAAGACGCTGCATCCCGAGACCGTCCGCCATCTGGCCGAGGACATTTTGGAAAACGGCATGAAGACGCCGATCCAGGTCCGCCATGACGGCAAGCGCCACATCCTCGTCGAAGGCCTGCACCGGCTCGAGGCGGCAAGGTGGCTCGGCGAGACCGAGATCGAGGCTTATCTGGT
>NZ_RZOM01000516.1:0-4206 GCF_003999175.1 Mesorhizobium sp. M7A.F.Ca.ET.027.03.2.1
GAATTGCCACGCCCCGATAAACTCGGATTCGGTGGTGCCGAAGCGCGTGGCGAGGTCGACCAGGTTACAGGTCTCGAACAGTTCGGCGCGACGTCTTTCCTGCGCCGGCGATTTGAGTTTTGCCGGCGTGTAGGTGGTGCGGCGGCGGATGAAGCCGGATTTGCCTTCAGCGATGAAGGCAGCGAGTTCGGCCGTCGGAGCTTCCGGCCCGCCATCGCCTGGCGAGCCGTGCTCTCCCAATCTTGCCAGCAACCGGCCAGCGAGTTCGCGCAGCTTCCCGGAACGATCGGCGGAGAGGCTCTTCAGGAATGGCACGTCATCGGCGCCCAGGCCGAAGCGCAACAGGTCGACGAGTGCAATCCTGATCTCCGCCGGCTCTCCGGAGGCCTTGGTTTCGATCAGTTGCCGAGCCGAAGCCGGTGCGGTGCGGCGCATATCGGCGAGCGCGGTGCGGCGTGCGGCGGGATAGAAGTCATCCCAGTTTTCCACCGTCAGATGCTCCTGGCTTGCAGGTTTTTCGCCGTCCGCGCCTGCCTGCCAGTCGACCCAGGGTGCATAAACGTCCGGACTGCTCTGATCCGACGCGGCTGGCATCCAGTCCATCGGATGCAGCACGAAGCCGCGGCTGGCGACGAGCGTGACCACACGCGACTTGCTTCTTGTGTCGGCGGCATGCTTGAGCGCGGCTCGCAAGAGCGGCCGCAGCCGTTCCGGCAGCATCGGCAAGGCGAGTTCGGGCAATTGCGGGCGGCGTTTCAGCGTCTTCGGCGCGGCTGGCCGCAAGGCAATGTCGAGAGCTTGTGCGGCGATCGCCAGCAGCCGGCGTTCGCGCTCGTCGGGGCTGGCACCGCCGGCGATCTCCTTCCACGCGCCCGGAGCCAGGTCGAAGGTGGTCCCGCCGGTGATCCAGCAGTCGCGCATGGCCGCCAGGCCGGTCTGCTCGATCTCGTTCACGACAAGTCAAGCCTCCCGAAACCGCTTTGCGCTGCCAGCAGGTCAAGCCGGCTGCCATTCCAAAGTGCTGCCGTTGCCATAAGGTCCAGCCCAAGCAGCGTTGGATTGACGGTGTCGGCAATCGGCAAGGCGATACCATGCGGATCGTCGGCGGCTTGCCACCAGGCAGCGCCCCGATCGTCCAGCAGGATCGCGCCGGGCGGCAGCATGACAGGACAATCGGTGAGCCAAGGGGCTGTGTTCTGGTGAGCAGCATGCGCCGCGAGCGGATCGGCTGTGCGAAAGCCGAAATCGGGCCACTCACCTGTCGAGACGTCGCCCTTGCGGTCCGCCACCAAGGCCCGCAGCGGCTGGCGTGCCGGGTAAAAGACCAGCCTGGCATCGAACCGGTCGCCCGGTGTGAAGGCGTTCGACCGGCGACCGGCCGAGGCCGGAAAATAGTCGAGCAAGAGAGCAAATTGCGGGCTCGCGCTCTTCAGGTCGAGGAGCCAGGTCGAATGGCTGACGAGACCGTCACGGCGCGACTCGATCTTCTCGCCAAGCACCTCCCAGACGCTTTCGACCTGTTTGGCATCGGGATTGGCCAGAACCTGCTCACGGCTTTCGGACGTCGATACGAGCCGCCTCAGTTCGGCGTCGCCTGGTGTCGATCGCCAGGCCTTGGCCACCAGCACGAGCTTGCCGAGTTCGCGGATCGCCGCGTCCGGGCGCTCCTCGCTGCGCAGCCCCATCAGCCGTGACGGAATCTCGTCGATGCGGCCGGCAAGCGCTGTCGCCTTCATGTCGACCAGCCGTGCCGCAATCCGGCGGCAACGATCACTGCTGTTGTCGACAAAACCGGCCAGGCCAAGCCGCAACTGGTCAGCGATCCATTGATCCAGCTCATCCAACGCCGCCGACACCGCGGATTGCGTATCCAGCGTCCGCTTGCGCTGCGCTGCCTCGCGGCGCTCGACCGCAGCGGCGTCCTCGACATCAGCGCTTTCGTCGTCGCGCGAGGCCTCGCCAATGCTCTTGCCTCCCGCACCGGGCGCTTGCGCCGCCGGCTGCGGCGAGACCTTCCTGCGGCGGCCGAGCCAATCATTCACCCATTCCGGGGTCGAGCCTGCGGCGGTAAAACTGGCCGGCGTGGTGGCTGCAATCCACATCAGCGCCAAAGTGTGCTTGCAGGGAAATTTCCGCGACGGACAGGTGCATTTGTAGCCATGGTCGCCGGTGTCGACGACCACACGGTAGGGATTGGAGCCGGAACCCTGGCATTCCCCCCAGAGGAGCCCCAGTTGATCGCTCTTTTCGAGCCGTGGCCAGTTCGATTGCCTGGTCAACCTGGACGCGGCGCTCAACGACGCCTGATCGGGCGCAAGCGCTTCGATGGTTTTCAAGTCGAATTCCAAGCCGCGCCTCTCGTCGCTCGAACGATACGGGTAGCCAGTATAGATGGCCGTCTATGACGGATTCTTGTAGCAGCAGCGGCACCGAGATCGATACAGCTGAACACAATAGTTGCGCCAGTCAATCTGATCCGTCGGCAATGCAATTGCTATTCAGCGATGTCTCCCCGAGAAATTATCTCCTGGCGAGAACAAACGCGCGATACGACCTATTGAAGCGTGCGTGCCGGCTGACCGGCGTGGTCGCGGGCGATGCCGGCTTCGGCATCCTCCACCCCAAACGCACGGTCGAGACCCGTCGCCACCACCGAGACCCTGAAGCGGCCTTCCATGCCCTTGTCGAAGATGGCGCCAACGATGATGTCGGCATCCTCGTAGACCTCTTCGCGAATGCGGGTGGCGGCCTCGTCGACCTCGAACAGGGTCATGTCCCTGCCGCCCGATATCGAGACCAGAACGCCCTTGGCGCCTTTCATCGACACTTCGTCGAGCAGCGGGTTGGCGATCGCGGCTTCGGCCGCCTTCATTGCCCGACCCTCGCCGGAGGCCTCACCGGTGCCCATCATGGCGCGGCCCATATCGCGCATCACCGATTTGACATCGGCGAAGTCGAGATTGATCAAGCCTTCCTTGACGATGAGATCGGTGATGCAGCTGACGCCGGCATAGAGCACCCGGTCGGCAATGACGAACGCATCGGCGAAGGTGGTCTTGGCATCGGCGATCCGAAACAGGTTCTGGTTCGGGATGACGATCACCGTGTCGGCGCTCTCGCGCAGCCGCTCGATGCCCTCTTCGGCCATCTGCATTCGGCGCCTGCCCTCGAAGGCGAAAGGCTTGGTGACGACGCCCACCGTCAGGATGCCGGCCTTGCGCGCCGCCTGGGCGATGATTGGAGCCGCACCGGTTCCCGTGCCGCCGCCCATGCCGGCGGTGACGAAACACATATGCGTGCCGGCCAGATGGTCCATGATCTCGTCGAGCGATTCCTCGGCCGCGGCGCGGCCGATCTCGGGAAGCGATCCGGCGCCCAATCCTTCGGTGACGTGGGCGCCAAGCTGGATCAGCCGCGTCGCCTTCGACATGGTCAGCGCCTGGGCGTCGGTGTTGGCGGCGATGAATTCAGTGCCCTGAAGCTGCTCCGCGATCATGTTGTTGACGGCATTGCCACCGCCGCCGCCAACGCCGATCACGGTGATCTTGGGTCTCATCTCGGAGATTTCGGGCTTCTTGAACTCGGCCATGCCTGTGTCTCCTTCGCCAATTGCGCGCGCTTCACGACCCACCCGCAGACTGCCTTGAAACCTTGCAATCGAGTGGCATGATGCGAATCACTCCGTTGCGATGGGTAGCCCAAAAAGCCAGACAGCGGCCAGAGGTGCAAGTGCATGCGAGGTCAAGATTTGTGATGACCGTTTTGCACAGCGTGGCAGAGACGCCGTGTGCCTGACAATCAAGCCGTGAGCCTTGGCGCGACGCGTCGCTTGCCGCGCAACGATCGAAGCGTCTATCATGTGCTTGATAAGTCGCTGACTTCGGCGTTCTCGCCGGGCTCGGCCACGCAGAATCCCCAGCGGCGAAACCAGCCGGCCGCACAGATTTCTGAACCGATGAAGCAGCGCCCCGCCGATGGCCGACAAAACACAATTCGGGTTGACCGCCGTCGACACCGTTCCCTTGCATGAAAAAGTCTATCTTGAGCTTGTGCGGGCACTGATGTCCGGCCAGTTCACGCCGGGCCAGAAGCTGACATCGCGAAAACTCGCAAGGGAACTCGGCACCAGCGACATGCCGGTGCGCAGCGCCTTCATGCGGCTGCAAGCGCTGCGCACCGGCATGTCGCTGGTGCCGAGTTCCCTTG
>NZ_RZOM01000517.1:0-4198 GCF_003999175.1 Mesorhizobium sp. M7A.F.Ca.ET.027.03.2.1
GAAGTCATTGCTGAAGGTCGGGCCAGGGCAGGCACCGACATTGACGGCGACGACGGGGACACCAATGACCTGCAGGCGCGTCTGGTGCTGCGTTGGAATTTGTATCGCGGCGGCATAGACAAGGCCAATGAACAGGAGCAGATCCGCCGCGCCAGCGAGCAGCGGCTCGCCTATCATCAGGTCTTGCGCGAAATCGAGGAAGCCGTTCGCACCTCATGGGATCGCCGTTTCCGGCAAGCCGATCTGGCGAAGACCCTGAGGCAACAGGCCGCCGCCAATGAAAAGCTGGTCGCTTCCTATCGCGAGCAGTTCAAGGTTGGACAGCGCTCGCTGCTCGACGTGCTCGACGCGCAGAATACGCGGTTCAACACGGCAACGCTGGCCGATACCGCGTCCTACGCATCGCTGTTTGCCCAGTACCGGCTCCTGGCCGCGACCGGACAGTTGCTGAAAACGATGAATCTCGAGCCGGCAAAGCAAGCGACAGCCTATGCGCGCACCGAGTTTGCAACACCGGAAACCGCGGACACCGAGACCTATGCGCGGACGCCATCGGAGCAGAAGAACGACCTGCCATTCGATATCCTCGCCCCGGTGAGGAAGAAATAAGACGACGCAAGGTCCAGCGAGCGTCCTGACGGGCAGATCGTGAACCAGCAACCCAATATCCTCTCCCCCAAGGAGGCGTTCAAGGCCTGCTTCTCGGCCGTTGCCGGATATCTCGGCAGGCCGAGCGCGGAGACCGTGCTGTTTGCCGGCGTGCCGCTCTCGGACACGCGAATTGCGGCCGACGACATCAGGCACCTTGCCGAACGCATCGGCCTGGAAGTCACCGAGTTCAACCACCGCGATTTTCTCAGGGGGCGTATCGACCTGCCGGCAATCGTCTTTCGCGTCAGCCAATTGCCGGTTGCCCTGCTCGCTCTGGGCGAAGACGATGCGTATATCACCGCGCCCCAGGAAGACGGCCGCACCACGATCGGCCGATCGGAACTGGCCGCCAGCTACATCAGCGGCGGCGCTTCCTTCTCGATCACCTATGCCAATGCCGCCGAGACCATGTCGGTCGGCTCGGCGGCCAGGATCGAGCGGAGACATTGGCTTACGGGGACGATGGGCGCTTTCTGGCGCACCTACTCAAAAGTCGTCCTGGCGGCGGTGTTCATCAATCTGCTGGCCATAGCCTCGCCGATCTTCACCATGAACGTCTACGACAGGATCCTGCCGAACAAGGCAATATCGACACTATGGGTGCTGGCTCTCGGCATCGGCGCGGTCATCCTGTTCGACCTGCTCTTGAAGACGGCCAGGGCTTCCCTCATCGACTATGCCGGGCGCAAGGCGGATCTCCGGATATCCTATCTGCTGTTCGAGAAAGTGCTGAACTCGTCGCTGTCGGCGCGCCCCGGCTCGACCGGTGAATACGCAAACAGGGTCACGCAGTATGAATTCGTCAGGGAGTTCTTCACCTCGAACACCATAAGCGTGTTCATCGACACGGCATTCGTCTTCGTCTTCCTCCTTGTGATCTATGCGATAGGCGGATGGCTGGTGATCATACCGGCGCTGGCCTTCGTGATGTCCGTCATCGTCGGCCTGATCACCCAGCGCCGCATCGGCAAGCGCGTCGCCGCCTCGATGAACGAAGCGTCGCAGCGCCAGGCCCTGCTGGTCGAATCCATCTCGACGCTGGAGACCATCAAGTCGCTGCGCGCCGAGGCGTATCTGCTGCGAAAATGGGGAGAGCACTCCAAGAACGCCGCCAACACGTCCGAGAAGATCAAGCAGCTTTCGGCGGCGGCGGGCAACATCACCCAGTCCATACAACAGCTGGTGACCGTCGCCCTGGTCGTGGCCGGCGCCTATGCCTTCTCGGAAGGGCATGTTTCGACAGGAGCAATCATAGGAACGGTGATGCTGGCGAGCAGGGCCGTGGCGCCGCTCGG
This sequence comes from Mesorhizobium sp. M7A.F.Ca.ET.027.03.2.1, assembly GCF_003999175.1. Lineage (NCBI taxonomy): Bacteria > Pseudomonadati > Pseudomonadota > Alphaproteobacteria > Hyphomicrobiales > Phyllobacteriaceae > Mesorhizobium > Mesorhizobium sp. M7A.F.Ca.ET.027.03.2.1. Next base: position 1,947 of record NZ_RZOM01000517.1, read on the forward strand.
CCAGATTGCCATAACGTTGTCCCGGTTTCGCCAGGCCATGCTCTCGCTGAGAATGGTGAACTCGATCATGGCTCAGCCGGAAGATCGACCCGACACGGTGGGCTTCGTCAACCGCCCCATCCGCAAGGGGGCGATGGTGTTCAGGAATGTCGGGTTTGTCTATCCAGGCTCGGAAAACGAAGTTCTGACCGGCCTGAATATCTCGGTCAAGCCGGGTGAGCGGATCGGCATCATCGGCCGCATAGGATCGGGAAAGACGACGATGGGGCGGCTGATCGGCCGGCTCTTCCTGCCGACTTCCGGTGAGCTGCTGCTGGATGGGATCGACATTCGCCAGTATCACCCGTCCGAGGTTCGCGCCGCGGTCGGCATCGTTGCGCAGGCCGGCGACCTGTTCTCGGGCACCATCAAGGAAAACCTCCTGATGGCATGCCCCGAGGCTACAGACGAACAGATCATCGAAGCGGCAAAGGCGGCCGGCGTCGACGATTTCGTTTCACGCCACCCGCGCGGCTACGACATGAATGTCGGCGAGCGCGGCACCAATCTTTCCGGTGGCCAGAGGCAGACGGTGGCGATCGCACGCCTGCTGCTGACCAAACCGAAAATCGTCTTTCTGGACGAGCCGTCGGGCTCGATGGATCTCGCATCGGAACGCCAGTTGATCAAGCAGCTCAAAGTCGCCTTCGACCGCGACACCACGCTGATCGTCTCGACACATCGCTTCAGCATGCTTGAGCTGGCCGACCGCCTGATCGTTATCGAACAGGGCAGAATCGTTGCTGACGGACCGAAGGACCAAGTCATACAGGCGTTGCAGAAAACAAGCGCCTGACAAAACAAATATTGCTGCATCCAATGCGTTGGGGCGTGGGAAATGCTTGCCAGAGAAGATCGACCGCCGCTGTTTGCGTCGGCGTCCATATTCATCATCGGAGCGCTCTTCGTGGTCTTCGTCGCCTGGGCGTCCTTTGCCGAAGTCGATGAGATCGCACGCGGCGACGGCAAGGTCATACCCGCTTCCAAGACCCAGATCATTCAGGCGAGTGAAGCCGGTGTCGTTCAGGAAATCGCCGTGACGATTGGCCAGGTGGTCAAGAAGAACGATCTCATCATCCGCCTGGACAACACGCTCAACACGTCCAGTCTCGGCGAGCAGCAGGCCAAGGCGCGCGCGCTGGAAGTGCGCATAGCAAGGCTGAAATACGAACAGGCCGGCAATCTCTCGGGCCCATTTCCGTGCCCGCAGGACATCCAGTCGGTCGCTCCGCAAATCTGCGACAATGAACAGAAGCTGCTCATCGCCCGGCGCGGGAACTTCGATAACAAGCTATCCGTGCTCAAGTCACGCCTTGACCAGCGCGAGAGGGAACTGGCCGAGGCGCAGGCCAATTCCGATCGTCTTACAAAGAACCTGGTCGTCAGCGACCAGGAGGCAAAATTGGTCGACGCGATGGTCAAGAAAGGCCTGATGGCACGGACCGAGCAACTCCGGGTGGAGCGCGAACAGACCGAGCTCAACGGCCAGTTGAACCTTGCGGGCGAAACGATAAAGAAGATCAAATCGTCGATCACGGAAGCCCAGCTTCAGGTCGAGGAACTCGGCCTGCAATTGCAGCAGGAGGCGTTGGATGACCTGACCCAGGCCCTGGCGGAACTGTCGGTGGTGGATGAGACCATAAGGGGAGCCACCGACAAGGTCGCGCGCACCGACATCCGTTCTCCCGTGGACGGCATCGTCAACACGCTGGAGCTTAACACGGTCGGGGCCTTCGTTCAGCCTGGCGCCGTGGTGGCCGGCATCGTGCCGACCTCCGAGACGTTGCTGGTGGAGGCACGGGTCTCGCCACGGGATGTCGCGTTCATCCGTCCCGACCAGGAGGCCCTTATCAAGGTCACCGCCTATGATTTCTCGATCTTCGGCGGCATCGAGGGCAAGGTCTCGAACATCACAGCCGACAGCCTGGTCGATCAGAAAACGGGGGAACCCTACTATCAGGTGCGTGTGGCGACGGACAAATCCACCCTTCAAAGAGACGGCAAGGCCTATTCGATCATCCCTGGAATGATCTGCTCGGTCGACATCAAGACCGGGCGCAAGACGATCCTGCACTACCTCCTGAAGCCGATCAACAAGGCGCGCGAGGAGGCGATGAGTGAGCGGTAGCGCCAGTCTTCATCATTCCGGTCGCGAGCGGCTGCTGCCTCCAGTCGCCGCCGAGGATTTTGGACTGGAATTCCGGGTTGTGGCG
>NZ_RZOM01000518.1:0-4191 GCF_003999175.1 Mesorhizobium sp. M7A.F.Ca.ET.027.03.2.1
TCCTTGTTGATGTCGTGGCCGTCGACGGTGACGGTGCCCGACGAACGGTTGACGATGCCGCAGACGATCGAGATCAGGGTCGTCTTGCCGGCGCCATTGGGTCCAAGCAGCGCGAAGATCTCGCCGCGCTGAATGTCGAGATTGACTTCCTTGAGCGCGGTGAAGCCGGTGGCGTAGGTCTTGGAGACCCCGGAAATGGACAGGATGGAAGGCATGGATGAAAACGGCTGCTTGAAAGAGGTCCCCTGATATAGGCCGAATGTCGGTGCTTGCAACCGCAAGTCAATGCCCTGCTGACAGTTCTCGACAATCGTGCCGGCCGGCCGTTGCAGGTGCGGCGCACAGGCCCGGAGTTGCACGGCACGCAACCGGCAAAATTGTCCTGTGGCGTTCAGCCTCGCGGCAGGACGCCGCTTTGACCTGAACTCGCTTCGGGCCTATCCTTCGCGAGTATTTGCAGCAGCCGGAGCCTATCATGGACCCGCTCATACTTTCGCGTATCCAGTTCGGCGCGAATATTTCATTCCATATTCTATTTCCGACGATCACCATTGCGCTGGGTTGGGTGCTGCTGTTCTTCAAGTTGCGTTACAACGCGACCAACGATTCCGCCTGGATGCGCGCCTATTTCACCTGGGTGAAGGTGTTCGCGCTGTCCTTTGCCATGGGCGTGGTTTCGGGCGTCACCATGAGCTTCCAGTTCGGCACCAACTGGCCGGGCTACATGGAAAAGGTCGGCAACATCGCCGGGCCGCTGCTGGCCTACGAAATCCTCACCGCCTTCTTCCTCGAAGCGGCCTTTCTCGGCATCATGCTGTTCGGCTTCCGCCGCGTCTCCAACCGCATCCACACGCTGGCGACGGTGCTGGTCGCCGGCGGCACCACCGTCTCGGCATTCTGGATCATCGCGCTCAATTCCTGGATGCAGACGCCGGCCGGATTCGAGATGCGCGACGGCGTGGCGCATGCGGTCGACTGGTGGGCAATCATCTTCAATCCGTCGATGCCCTACAGGCTGACCCACATGCTGCTGGCGTCGGGGCTGACGGTGTCGTTCCTGATATCAGGCCTGTCGGCGCTGCGCTATCTCACCGGCGACCGCTCGGAATCGATGTGGAAGGCGCTGCGCACCGGCGTCTTCACCGCGGCGATCCTGATCCCGATCCAGATCTTCGCCGGCGACCAGCATGGGCTGAACACGCTGGAGCATCAGCCGCAGAAGATCGCCGCCATGGAGGCCAACTGGAACACCGGCCCCAACGTGCCGCTGGTGCTCTTCGCGCTGCCCGACGAGGCGGCGAAGGGAAACAAATTCGAGATCGCCATTCCCGATGGAGCCAGCCTGGTGCTGCGGCACTCGACCAGCGGCGTGGTGCCGGGGTTGAACGACTATCCCGGCAACCATCCGCCGGTCTTTCCGGTGTTCTGGGGTTTCCGCATCATGGTCGGCACGGGCATATTGATGCTGCTCGTCTCATGGTCGGCGGCCTTCTTCCTCAAGCGCCGGCACAGCCTGCCGAAGCCGCTGGCCATGCTGATGGTGCCGATGGCGCTGTCGGGCTGGCTGGCGACGCTGGCCGGCTGGTACACCACCGAAATCGGCCGCCAGCCCTGGCTGGTGACGGGCGTGCTGAAAACCGCCGACGCGGTCGGCCCGGTGGCCGGCAGCCATGTCGCGCTGACGCTCGCCATATACCTCGTTCTCTATGTGCTGTTGCTGATCGCCTATCTCGGCGTGCTGGTGCACCTGGCGCTGAAGGCGGCGAAGGACGGCGACAACTCGCCGTTGCCCGGCGTGCTCAACGCGCCGATGTCGCAGCCGGCTGCGGGGGAGTGATTTGATATGGCACTCCAGCCGGGCGCCGGCGCGGCCCCTCACCTGCCTGCCGGCATCCTCTCCCCTTATAGGGACGGGGAGAGGGGCGCTCGCATCGACGGTTTCGCCAATCACCAGCGTTGCAAGAAAAGCGCCGAGATTGCGGCCAGCCCCCTTCTCTCCGTCCCTATACGGGGAGAAGTGCCCGGCAGGGTGATGAGGGGCGGCGCCGACTTCGGCAATCGATCTGAAGCCTCGATAGAGCCCCATCCGATCACATCGCGATTAGCCGGCTCTGGTGAGTGAGGAGAAAAAGATGACCTTCGACTGGCCAACCGCGCTTCCGCTGATCTTCGCCGGCCTGATGGGCCTCGCCATCCTGATCTACGTCATTCTCGACGGTTTCGATCTCGGCATCGGCATTCTGTTCGCGGCAGCCGAGGATGCTGAACTGGACACGATGATCGCCGCCATCGGCCCGTTCTGGGACGCCAACGAAACCTGGCTGGTGCTGGCCGTCGGCCTGCTGCTGGTCGCCTTCCCGCTGGCGCATGGCGTCATCCTGACGGCGCTCTACATTCCGGTCTTCGTGCTTTTGCTCGGGCTGATCCTGCGCGGCGTCGCCTTCGATTTCCGCGCCAAGGTGCCAGCTGGCCGCAAGCATCGCTGGAACCGTATTTTCTTCCTGGGTTCGCTCATCGCCTCGCTGGCGCAGGGCTATATGCTGGGCGTCTATGTGCTCGGGCTCGATGTCGGCCTCGGCGGCACGGCGTTCGGCGTGCTGGTGGCGTTCTGCCTTGCCGCCGCCTACGCGGCGATGGGCGCCGCCTGGGTGATCTACAAGACCGAAGGCGAATTGCAGAAGAAAGCGGTGCGCTGGCTGCGCACCGCGCTGGTGCTGACCGCGCTCGGCATGGCGGCGGTGTCGCTGGCGACGCCCTTCGCCAGCCCGCGCATCTTCGACAAATGGTTCGTCTGGCCGGAAATGCTTTATCTGTCGCCGCTGCCGATCCTGTCGGCGCTTTTGTTCCTGTGGCTGTGGCGGCAGACCTTCCATCTGCCGAAGCCCGACGACCGCCATTCGCTGATGCCGTTCCTGACGCTGGCCGCCATCTTCGCGCTCGGCTTTGCCGGTCTCGCCTGGTCGTTCTACCCGTTCGTGGTGCCCGATCGCCTGACCATCTGGCAGGCGGCTTCCGCGCCGGAGAGCCTGGCCATCATCCTCGCCGGCACCGTGGTCGTGCTGCCGGTCATCATCTTCTATTCGTTCTATGCCTACCGGGTGTTCGGCGGCAAGGCGACGGATCTGACGTATGATTGACCTGCCGATGCAGGCGCGAGGCACCCCTCTCTGGCCTGCCGGGCAGAGGGGGGTGCTGTCCCGCCGACGCCTCCTCAATAAAGCCGACTCAATTGCTCGCCGACAGCACCAGCACCGGCTTGTCGCTGTAGAGCGCCGGGAACAGTGCCTTCAAATTCGCCACCTTGGGCAGGTCGTTGTAGACGATGTAGGGATAGGTCGGGTTCAGCGTCAGAAAATCCTGATGGTAATTCTCGGCCGGATAGAAGGTCTTGCCGGTTTCCAGCGTAGTGACGATCGGCTCCGGGAACACCTTGGCCTGGTCGAGCTGGGCGATGTAGCTTTGCGCGATCTTCTTCTGTGCATCGTTTTCGGCGAAGATCGTCGAGCGGTATTGCGTGCCGGAGTCCGGACCCTGGAAATTCAGCTGGGTCGGGTTGTGGGCGACCGAGAAATAGACCTGCAGCAGCTGGCCATAGGTCACCTTCGATGGATCGTAGGTGATCTCGACGGATTCGGCATGCCCGGTGCGGCCTGAGCCGACCGTCTCGTAGACGGCGGTGTCCTTGTCGCCGCCGGAGTAGCCGGAGACGGCCCTGGTGACGCCCTTGACGTGCTGGAAGACGCCCTGCACGCCCCAGAAACAACCGCCGGCGAAGATCGCCTTTTCAGTGCCGGCGGCCGCCTTCTCGTCGATTGCCGGCGGCGGGATCTTCACCGCGTCCTCGGCCGAAACCGCCGGTGTCAGCCAGAAGGCGGCGCCAGCGGCGGCAAGTGCAAGCGCGGCGAGGGCGCCTTTGACAAAGCCGAGCGAACGGTTTGAAATCTTGATGTTGGTCATGGTTGCACTCCTCGTGGCTTCCATAGGGATCAGTCTATTGCATCAAATAGTGCGGCGCGACGCACATTCGCGTGCGCCGAATGCGGAATCTTACCGTCAGCGCTGCCCCTCACTGTCCTGCCGGACATCTCTCCCCGTAAAACGGGGAGAGAGCGACTGACCGCGACGCTGGCGTTTCTACCTGCAACACCGATGATTGGCGAAACCGTCGATGAGCGCCCCTCTCCCCGTCAC
>NZ_RZOM01000519.1:0-4186 GCF_003999175.1 Mesorhizobium sp. M7A.F.Ca.ET.027.03.2.1
TCGCCTATCAGGACATGACGAGCCTTGTCTCCGGCATCGAAGCGAACACCCGCTGGAATTCCTATGTCGAGAAATCCGTCGCCGGCTCGACCCATGCTGCCGAGATGCCCTTTGTCGATTCTGATGTCACCGGCTCCATCTCCGGATCGGGTGTCCACCTGGCCGGTGTCGGCAACGTGTCGTTTCGCGGAAAGGGCGGCAAGGTCAGCGGCACGCCCGATGAGGACCGCGTCGTGCGCGCCGAGAAGAAAGGGCGCATCGTCCAGATGTCTCCCGTCGCACCGCCGAAGAACTTCAACGCCGGCTCGATCTTCGAGCGCACCTCCTCCTTGCTGCGGCCCAGCATGGACAGCGGCCTGAAAATGGCTTTCGCCAAGCCGCAGATCAAAGGCAAGGAAATCCAGATCGCCGCGGCATTCCATGCGCGCGAGGACAAGAGGCCGGATCCCGGCGTGCCGGCCATGCTGGCAGCGCTGGTCAACAACGACCATCCGGACGTGCTGGCCACCGCCTACGCGCAGTCCGAGCCTGACTATGCCAAGGCATCGCCCTTCGAAGCCCTGCTTCAGGACGAGCAGCCCAATGAGGGCCGCTACATTCCGCCGATGGCCAAGGGCGATCATTCGTGGATCCAGAACCCGCTGCCCGCCAGTGTCTTCTCCCAGAAGGAGCAGGCATGCCTTGCCAACGGCATCTATTTCGAGGCGAGGAGCGAATCCGTGCGCGGCCAGGCCGCCGTCGCCCAGGTCATCCTCAACCGCGTCCGCAATCCGACCTATCCGAATTCGATCTGCGGCGTCGTCTACCAGAACGACAGCTGGTTCAACCGTTGCCAGTTCTCCTTCGCCTGCGACGGCAGGAAGAAGCGCATCGATAGCCCAGCCGCCTACAAGACCGCCCAGGAGATCGCCATGGCCGTCACTGCCGGCAAGATCTTTATCCCGGAGGTCGGATCGTCGACCCACTACTATGCCCAATATGTCCATCCCGGCTGGGCGCGCACGATGCAGAAGATGACCAAGATCGGCCTGCATATCTTCTATCGGACCTATGGCGGCGGCTGGAGCTGAGTGCGGAGCAGCCGCTGATCTTTGATGTGGCGCGCAGCCGATCAAAGGGCCATTGCGCGGGGGATTCGCGCCATGCATCCTTGTCATCATGGCGGGCACGATGTCGCACCTTTGTAATCCATTGATTTTATTGCCTAAAATACATGGCAATGAACTTCCGCCCGTGGCTTGACGGGCGCAAACCCTCTAACTATGTTGCCGGCGACTTTAGAAGCGGACGGACGGTGATGGTCTGACCGGGCAGGGGGGTTGCGATGGCCGACAAGAATGGGCCAGACGGAACCGGAGAAACCGGCCGCGGCAATCAGCATGAACCCGATATCCGCGACGACGATCTTGAGCGGCGCCGCCGTGACCTGGAAGCTTCGCTTGCGACAAGGCGGCCGGGCCGGCTCGAGGGGAAAGACGACGCGAAAGCGGGCAGTGTGGCCGGTTACGGTCAGGCGCTCAAACTCTCCAGCGAGTTTATCGCCGGGGTGGTGGTGGGTGCCGGCATCGGCTGGATCATCGACCGTCTGGCGGGGACATCGCCATGGGGTCTGATCGTGTTTCTGCTGCTTGGTTTTGGCGCCGGAGTGCTCAATGTGATGCGTTCCGCCGGCGTTGTGGCAGAATTTGGACAGGGCGATAAATCGCGCCGTGGCCAAGACGACAAGAAATGACCGCGCACCATGTGCGGTAATGGTAACGAGGCCGTACGCGGCATTGACGGGGTTTGAACGTGGCAGCTGACAAGGTCGATCCGATCCACCAGTTCCATATCAACAAGCTGATTCCGATCGACATCGGCGGCTATGACCTGTCTTTCACCAATTCGGCACTGTTCATGGTCGCAACCGTTATCGTCGCGGCTGGATTCCTGTTTCTCACGACGTCAAGCCGCAGCCTGGTTCCCGGGCGGCTTCAGTCGGTCTCCGAGATGGCCTACGAGTTCGTCGGCAACATGTTGCGCGATGCCGCCGGCACGCAAGGCATGAAGTTCTTCCCTCTCGTGTTCTCGCTGTTCATGTTCGTGCTCGTCGCCAATCTGCTTGGCCTGTTCCCGTATTTCTTCACCGTCACCAGCCACATCATCGTCACCTTCGGCCTTGCCGTGCTGGTGATCGCAACCGTGGTCGTCTACGGCTTCATGAAGCATGGTTTTGGCTTCCTGAAACTGTTCGTGCCGCATGGCGTGCCGGTCTTCCTGCTGCCACTGGTGGTGCTGATCGAAGTGATCTCCTTCGTGTCGCGCCCGGTCAGCCTCTCGGTTCGTCTGTTCGCCAACATGCTCGCCGGCCACATCACGCTGAAAGTGTTTTCCGGCTTCGTGGTCAGCCTGAGCGCGCTCGGCGCGGTCGGCGTCGCCGGCTCGATCCTGCCTCTGGCGATGGCGGTGGCGCTGACGGCACTGGAACTGCTGGTCGCCTTCCTGCAGGCCTACGTCTTTGCCGTGTTGACCTGCATGTATCTCAACGACGCCCTGCACCCCGGGCACTAGGTCCAAAAGTTTCCGGCCCAAGAATTTCCAACATTGGCGCCGGATGGAATCGCAACGGAATTTTAGATCCAAAGGAGTTGAACAAATGGACGCAGAAGCAGCAAAGTACATCGGCGCCGGCATCGCTTGCCTGGGCATGGGTGGTGCGGGCATTGGCCTCGGCAACATCTTCGGCAGCTACCTCGCGGGCGCACTGCGCAACCCGTCGGCTGCCGATGGCCAGTTCGGCCGCTTGATCTTCGGTTTCGCCGTGACCGAAGCTCTGGGCATCTTCTCGCTTCTCATCGCGCTTCTGGCCCTGTTCGGCTGAGCACTCGGGAAGATTGGACAGGCCGGCCGCGCGAGCGGCGGGCCTGAATTTCGGGGATAGTCCATGTTCGTGACATCTGCCTTTGCGCAAGAGTCCGCGCCATCAGCCGATACTAGCCACGCTGCTACGGAAGGCGACACGCATTCCAGCACCGGTGTGCCTGCTGAAGCGCATGGCACGTTTCCGCCATTCGATCCGGCGACGTTCCCGTCGCAGCTTCTGTGGCTGGCGATCACCTTCGGGCTGTTCTATCTCTTCCTGAAGCGGGTTGTGATGCCGCGCGTCGGCGGCATCATCGATGTCCGCAACGATCGCATCACGCAGGATCTCGATCAGGCGGCCAAGTTGAAGGGCGAGGCCGACGCTGCCGTTGCTGCCTACGAGCAGGAACTGGCGGAAGCCAAGACCAAGGCCAACGCGATCGGCCAGCAGGCCAACGACGCGGCCAAGGCCGAGGCCGACACCGCTCGCAAGAAGGTCGAGGCCGCGCTCGACGCCAAGCTTGGCGAAGCCGAGGCCCGCATTTCTTCCATCAAGGCCAATGCCATGAAGGAAGTCGGCAGCATCGCCGAGGACACCGCTTCGGCGATTGTCGAAGCCCTGGTTGGCGGCAAGGCCAGCAAGGCAGAGATCGCGGCCGCGGTCAAATCCGTGGCCCGGTGAGGAGCGCATCATGGACGCCACATCTCTCGCGACGCTCTGGGCCACGGTTGCCCTGGTCATCTTCCTGGGCATTGCCGTCTACATCAAGGTGCCTCGCCTGATCGCCAAGGCGCTCGACGCCCGCGCCGAAAGGATCAGCAACGAACTCGACGAAGCGCGCCGGCTGCGCGAGGAAGCCCAGCAACTGCTTGGCCAGTATCAGCGCAAGCGCAAGGAAGCCGAGCAGGAGGCCGCCGACATCGTCGCCGCCGCCAAGCGCGAAGCCGACTTGCTTGCCGCCGAAGCGCACAAGAAGACCGAGGACTATGTTGTCAGGCGCACCGCGCTTGCCGAGCAGAAGATCGGCCAGGCCGAGCGTGACGCCATCAGCGAAGTCCGCGCCAGCGCCGTCGACATCGCCGTAGAGGCAGCGCGCGCGCTGCTTGCCGGCAAGATCGACGCCAAGGCCGGTGCCGATCTGTTCAAGGCATCGCTTGCGGACGTGAAGTCGAAGCTGAATTAGAGGGTCCCGCTAGCCAATCATCGAAAGCCGCCCGGGCAACCTGGCGGCTTTTTTGTTGTGGGCGGGGATAATCTCCCCCCTCGAGGGGGGAGATGTCGCCAAAGGCGACAGAGGGGGTCGGCTCGACCGGGCGCGACGTCATTTTGCAGCAAAGATAAGGT
>NZ_RZOM01000051.1:0-12218 GCF_003999175.1 Mesorhizobium sp. M7A.F.Ca.ET.027.03.2.1
CTGTTACGGGACGAGCCGTTCTCAGCGCTCGACCCGTTGATCCGCCGCCAACTCCAACAGCAGTTCCTAGACCTCGCGAAGGTCGTCCAGAAAACAACGGTGTTTATCACACACGACCTCGACGAAGCCATTCGCCTGGGCGATCGTATTGCGATCATGAAGGATGGTAAGTTCGTTCAAGTGGGAACGCCGGAAGACATCGTAACCGCGCCCAAGGACCGCTATGTCGCTGATTTCGTCTCAGGCATTTCGCTGCTCAATCTCGTCACTGCCAGGAAGATCATGCAGCCGCGGGACAGCATAGCGACGCTTTCTGAAAAGAAATTCCAAGCGCTCCCCCGCGTGCAAACCACTGACAAGCTCTCCGCTGTGATCAGCACCGCTGCGGATGGCGGCGATCTGATCGCAGTCTATGACGGCAGCGAGCCGGCGGGCGTCGTCACCCGGCGCGCCCTGTTTTCAGGAATTCAAGGCGTGATATCGAGCCCCAAGGCCGTGAGTGGTTTGAAATCGGGAAAAATTTGCCAGTACGGGGGCAGCTCTGCCCCCTCAATCCGCCCAACAAGCTCTGGAAGATCAATCGATATGGACACAGCTGCGCTCTCTGCTCACAGCGACGAAGGCAAGAAATGAGCGAACCGACCTTGTCCCGTGCTTAGTAGAAGTGCTCGCGCAGTGCCCCGGCGCCCTGCATGCTGAACAGTCTGAAACTACTTTCGTGAAGGACCCCGCCGTCGCCCTTTCGCGGCGATGACTTACGTTCCGCCCGGGCGATCCACGCGCGGTGGACGCAACGGGCTTTAAATCCGCACGCCCATTTTACCACCGCCGATCTGACACATTTAAATTGGTCCTATTGAAGACTTGCCACCCACCCACGGCTGTGGTCGATCGTAGGGACCGGTACTGAGGACGTCTGCCTACAAGGCCTTGAGCCGCTCCACCGCGGTTAGGGCTGATATCTCTCGGGCCTTGGCCAGCATCACTACTTTCAAGGTCTCCCAACAAGAGACGGCATTGGGGATACGGACACCTAGACGCTTGACGTATAATTGCTCGCGTTACGTATCGAAGCTGCATCCCTTGCGAAGACGCGTTGCGCAGCTATCCACTCATTCCTATAGGTGTTTGTAACTCAGGCCCGCACTTTTTCAGCCTTCGGATCGTACATCGGCTTCAACGATGCTTCCGCCGCGAAGCGTTCGCCGGCGATTTCGATCTCGTAGGATGAAGCCAGCACATCGGCCTCGCTCTCGCCCCGGCATGGCACATAACCCAGCCCTACCGCGCCGCCGAGGTGATGGCCGTAATTGCCTGATGTGATCGGACCGACGTTCTTGCCGTCGCGCAGGATCGCCTCGTTATGGAAGAGCAGGGGCTCTGGATCCTTAAGCCGGAACTGGACGAGCCGGCGTGACAGGCCGGCTTCCTTTTTGCGCAGCACGGCATCGCGGCCGATGAAGTCGCCCTTGGCGGTCTTCACCGCGAAGCCGAGGCCGGCCTCCAGCACATTGTCCTCGTCGGTGATGTCGTGGCCGAAATGCCGGAAAGCCTTTTCGATGCGGCAGGAATCCAGCGTGTGCAGGCCGCAGAGTTTCAGGCCGACATCGGCACCGGCCTCGTCGATCGCTTCGAAAACGTGTGCTGCCTGGTCGGTCGAGACATAGAGTTCCCAGCCGAGCTCGCCGACATAGGTGACGCGGTGGGCGCGGGCCAGGCCCATGCCGATCTCGATCTCCTGGAATGTGCCGAACGGATTTTTCTCATTGGAGAAATCGTTCGGGCTGACCTTCTGGATCAGCTTTCGCGCATCCGGACCCATGAGACAGAGCACGCTTTCGGCCGCCGTTACGTCGGTGACGACAACGAACTGCCCGCCGACATGGCGGCGCAGCCAGGCGAGGTCACGCTGCAGCGTGGCGCCTGGGACGACGAGGAAGAACGCCGTCTCCGACAGGCGCGAGACCGTCAGGTCGCTCTCGATGCCGCCGCGTTGGTTGAGCATCTGGGTGTAGACGATCTTGCCCGGCGCGACGTCCATGTCGTTGGCGCAGAGCTTCTGGAGGAAGGCACAGGCGTCGCGGCCTTCGACACGGATCTTGCCGAACGAGGTCATGTCGAACAGGCCGACCTTGTTTCGGACCGCGAGGTGTTCCTCGCGCTGGTTGTCGAACCAGTTCTGCCGCTTCCAGGAATAGCGGTATTCGCGCTCCTGGCCCTCGCGTGCGAACCAGTTGGCGCGCTCCCAACCGGCGACTTCGCCGAACACGGCGCCGCGCGCCTTCAGATGCTCATGCAGGGGCGAGCGGCGGACATTCCTCGAGGTCGCCATCTGCCGATAGGGGAAATGGTCGGCATAGAGCAGGCCGAGCGTCTCGGAGACGCGCTCCTTGAGGTAGCGTCGGTTCTTCTGGAATGGCTGGGCGCGGCGGATGTCGACCTCCCACAGGTCGAAGGGGGCTTCGCCATCGTTGATCCACTGCGCCAGCGCCATGCCGGCGCCTCCGGATGAGACGATGCCGATCGAATTGTAGCCGGTCGCCATCCAGTAGCCGGCCAGTTCCGGCGCCTCGCCGAGATAGTAGCGGTCGTCGGGCGTAAAACTCTCAGGACCATTGAAGAAGGTGTGGATGCCGGCGGTCGCCAGCATCGGCATGCGGTTGACGCCCATTTCGAGGATCGGCTCGAAATGCTCCATGTCCTCAGGCAGTTGGTCGAAGCAGAAATCCTCGCTTATGCCGTCCATGCCCCACGGCTTGGCCACCGGCTCGAAGGCGCCCAGCATCATCTTGCCGGCGTCTTCCTTGTAGTAGGCGCACTCATCGGGCACGCGCAGCACCGGCAGACGGGTGAGGCCGGGGATCGGTTCGGTGACGAGGTAAAAATGCTCGCAGGCGTGTAGCGGGATGGTGACGCCGTTCTGCGCTCCCAGTTCGCGGGCCCACATGCCGGCGCAATTGACGACGATGTCGGCCTCGATCGTGCCTTGCTCTTCGCCTTGCGCCCAGGACACGCCGGTGACGCGGCCGGCCCTGGTATGGACCTTGGTGACCTTTACGTTCTCGACGATGGTGGCGCCGCGCTGGCGCGCGCCCTTGGCCAGCGCCATGGCGATGTTTGCGGGGTCGCACTGGCCGTCGAGCGGCAGATGCACGGCGCCGACGACGTCCGAGACATTCAGATGCGGATACATCTGCTTGACTTCATTGGGAGAAATCTCGCGGACATCGACATCGAAGGCACGCGCCAGCGATGCTTGCCTGTAGATCTCGTGCTTGCGCTCCTCGGTCAGCGCCACGGTGATCGAACCGACCTGGCGCATGCCGGTGCCGACCTCGGTCTCGGCTTCCAGCTTGACGTAGAGGTCGGCGGAATATTTCGCCAGCCGCGTCATGTTCTGCGAGCCGCGCAGCTGGCCGATCAGGCCGGCGGCGTGCCATGTCGTGCCCGACGTCAGCTGTTTGCGTTCGAGAAGCACGATATCGGTCCAGCCAAGCTTGGCCAGGTGATAGGCGACCGAACAGCCGGATACGCCGCCGCCGATGATGACCGCTCTTGCTTTGGCGGGAATGGCTTTGGCGGTCATGCGGCCTCGCGGCGGTAGCTGGAAGCGAAACGGCGCAGCCGGAGCGCTGCTTCTTGCAGCATAGGTTCGGGCTGGCAGAGGCTGATGCGGATATGGCCTTCTGGCACGGGGGTGAAGTGGCGCCCTGCGTCACATTCACCTGTCGCCTGCAACGACGATAGTGCGCCTTGATGGGCATTTTCTAAGCCGACCACCCGCTGCCTATTCATGGAGCGACATCCACAAGTTGATGCCCCCTCCGCAGAACGATGCGCAGGGTTTGTCACATCGAAATTGGGCCGCTCTACCACCGAGTTCCCACCTACCTCCGATGCAGAGTTGCCTGGGCATGCTTGTCCTCCGTTAGCGCGACGTTCATTGTTGGTCAGATTAGGCGTCTCTGACCCAACCCATGCGATAAACTCGACCCGTTTGACTGCCCTCTGCGCTCTTGACGTAGCCGAGCGCCACCTCGCTCGCCGGCACCGCCGCGGTGCCAGGAAAGAAGTCGCCGTAGAGCTGAACCGACTCCTGTACGAGAGTCGGACTGACCAGATTGATCCGCAGCCCCCGCCCAAGCTCGATTGCCGCGCTGCGTACAAAACCGTCTAACGCGCCATTGACCAGGGCGGACGAGCTTCCCTGCCGGATGGGATCTTCGTTGGTTAGACCCGAGGTCAAGGTAAATGATCCGTGGTCGCGGATACGCTTGAGACCCTTCGCTACGAGATTGACCTGCCCCATCAACTTACTGCGCAGCCCGATTTCGAACTGTTCATTCGTGAATTGGTTCAGCGGGGCGTAGTGCACGGCCCCTGCTGTGCAGATCAACGCGTCAAATGCACCGATCTTGTCGAATAATTGGTCGATAGAGTTCGGCTCGGCGATGTCGACGTTGAATAAGCCGCTAGTTCGCCCGACTCCTATAATGTTGTGCCGCTTGCCAAGTTCGGCCGCTACGGCCGACCCGACAATCCCAGTCGAACCAACCAGGACAATTCGCATAGGGACTCCCCTGGATATCCTGACGGCTAGGAGGCGACCTCAAACAGCGGGGCAAGTGCGGCGCGAAGCGCCATGTCCTGGTCCGCCGAGAGTTTTGCCAATGGCTTGCGGACATTCCCGGTTCCGAGGCCGCGCAGTTGCGCGGCTCTCAGAACAGAAGGCGTATATGGTGCCCGCCAGATAAAAAGCAACGAGGGCAGCATCCGCTGCCAAAGTGCCAGAGCCCTCTCCAAATCCTTCGCTGCCACAAGGTTGTACAATTCGACAGCCTCAAGAGGCATGTAGTTTGCTGCGCCCCAGATAACACCGCGCGCGCCTGCCATCAGCGCATAGAGGGTTGTTGTATCGCAACCATTTAGCACCTTGCCTCCCGTCTGCAGATACTCCTGATGCACGGTGAAGTCGCCGGCACTATCTTTGATGTAATTGAAATGCTTGAGACCGCTCAGTCGATCAAAAAGGCGTGGCGAAACCGCGATCCCGGTAGCCTGCGGGATGTTGTAGCCCACAATATCCACGCCAACCGCCGCGTCGATTTCCCTGTAGAAATTGAAAATTCCATCCTCGTCTGACGGACCTTCGAGATACGGCGGCAAAATCATCAGCGCGTCCGCGCCGACCGATTCAGCTTGCTGTGACCGCCGTATGACTTCGTCCATATTCAGGGCCGAGGTCTGGCAGACAACGTTGCAGCGTCCTGCGATGCGCTTCGCCCCGAGCTCGTAGAGCCGATTGCATTCGGACTCGGTCAGGTAAGGGTGCTGGCCTGTACCTGCCCCAAGAACCAAGCCGTGAACTCCCGCCGATACGTATTTTTCGATCAACTCTTCGAAGAGGCCGTAATCGATCGCACCGGTAGGTTCGAACGGTGTCTGCATTGCAAGATTGATGCCCTTCAGGTCCGCCATTGCCGTTCCTCTTATTGCTAGACTTCCGCGCCTGCCTGCCTGAAACGAAGAGCGGTCACGAACCGGACGCCCATTGATGTGACAAGTCTCGGATAAGTCCTGCTCGGAGCGGCCCGCGTCTTCAGGATATCGATCACAGCCGAAGATTGCCCCGTGGCCAGTTCGGCGACAGCCTTGCCAAAGGCAGCCCCTCGAGCGACGCCGGTTCCATTACAGAAGGCGGCACCATAGACGTCGTGCGCCAACTCGCCGAAGACCATGCCGCCATTTTGCGCGAGCGTAAGCAGACCACCCCAGCTGGCCTCAAAGCCGATTGACGAAAGCCCGGGCCATCGGCGGTCAAATGCTACCTGCTGCTGGGTCCGCGCCCTAAGGACATCTTGTTTGGTTGTTTTGAAATTAGTCGCATACGAGTAAACGTTTCTAAGGAAAAGACGGTTGTCTATAGTACGTCGCACCGTCGTCCCAAAGCTATCGGCCGGAATAAGCCCATATGTTCGCTTGTTGCCCACGTTGGAAAGCTCGCTCTCAGTGAGCTGTCTGGTCATGCTCGCGAACGTGTAGAGTGGTATGGCTCGGTTTTCGAAGAAGCCAAATCTCGTCAGATAACCCGATGCGCAGATGATGACCTTCGAAGCCCTGATTGTTCCAGCAGGCGTCTCGCAGATGTGCTTCGGCGCACCGAACTGGACCGCCACAATGGCGGTGTTTTCATGGATGGTAACGTTCTCGGGGAGGCTGTTTACGGCGTTCTTGAGATACTTCGCAGGCTGGACCAGAATCGTGCCAGGGTGATGCAAAGCTTTGACGTAGTGCTTACTGCCGGTGATCGACTGAATTTCAGGGGCTTCAACCCAGCTGTACTTCTGTCCAAGCTTATCGAGCGCCTCCGAAAAGCGGTGTAGATCGGCAACGCCGTGAGACGTGGCCGCGCTGTGGTATTTCCCCTGCGGGTCCCAATCACAGTCTACCCCATGCTCCTCGACGGCGGTTCGAATGTAGGCGATGCCCTCAAGGTTGACGTACAGCTCTTCCTTGTTTCCCCTAATGTCTTCAACGAAGTCGCGTTTTCGGGGATTGTGCGCGAGATCGATGACGAAGCCCATGCACCGCCCCGATGCATTGTCCCCGATACGTCCGGCGTCGACGAGGATTACCGAAGACTGGGGGTTGAGTTCGGCAAATCGGCGGGCCGCGTGAAGCCCCATCCAGCCGCCGCCAATGACCAGGCAATCGCATGTGACATCGCCTTGCTGCGGCACTAAGGGTAGCTCCGGTCCCGACGTGCGGTACCACCCTGAGACTGTTGGCTCCGGATGCGGTGCTTGGACGACAATACGCTCTCTTGTCTTTGTTTGATTCAAAGAGTTCACTGCCAACTCGCTCGGTGAAGGCGGCCGGTGGGTAGTGCACCGCTCGCTCTGGCTTGTTCCTGTTTCGAATAAACGATGTGTCGTTCGTCTCGTAGACGGAAAATATGCGGTCTGATATAGACCTGCTTCATGTCCAAGCTTCGCAATCTTGTCCCATCGACGCATTCGCTTTTCGTCTTCGAAGCGGCGGCCCGAACGCTGAGTTTCAAGAACGCGGCCAGCGAACTCAACGTGACGCAGCCAAGTATCTCGCATTCGATCAAAATGTTCGAAAAGCATTGCGGGACGGCATTCTTTGTCCGAGACAATCGGGGAGTGCAGCTGACCGAGCCCGGCAGGCAGCTCTACGATGAGGTGCGCAACAGCTTCCGCCGTCTGGAACAGCGGCTTGAGACCATCACTGATCGCGGAACGAAGTACATAACTTTCGCAGCTTCGACATCTCTGGCGGCACATTGGCTCGCGCCTCAACTCTATCATTTCCAGGAAGAGCATCCGGACGTCAGGATCAAGGTGGTCGCCACCGACCGCGATGTCGAGCCAGATCATGAGATCGACGTGACGGTTTGGGTGCGGCCCCGGAATTTTGAAAGGGCCAACAGCTGGTTCGTTTGCGACGAGATCATCTTTCCCGTCTGCTCACCGGCATATCTTCTGTCGCACCCCGCTCCCCAAGCCGTCGAAGATCTGATCCACCATCAACTGATTCATTCGTCCGATGCTTTTCGCAAGCGCCTGGATTGGCCCGAATGGGTCGAGTTGGCAGGCGGCGATGCCAGCGACATCAAGCCCAATATCGTGTTCAATGACTACCAGCTAACGCTTCAAGCGGCTCTGGCTGGTGAAGGAATAGCATTGGGGTGGTCCCTTACCGCCCAGCAGTTGCTCGACAACCGCCTCCTGGTCAAGCCATTGCCAACCCAAATCCAGACCGACAGGGCCTTCTTTCTGTTGGCCAGCGAGGATGCCAGCAAGAACAAGAGATGCAAGATTTTGGTTGACTGGTTTCTCGTCCAGTCTGAAGAACTCCGCCCGTGACCTGAATTGCCCCTCACCCTATCCGCCTCTGGATATAAACTGGATTTAAGACAAGCGAAAGCTTTTGCGCATTCTCAGGACAATTGCCGGCGCCTATCATCAGCGCGAGATTAAGCTAGGGTCCGCCCCTATTGGACGGCCGGGCCACTGATGTTTGACGCGGGATGCGGGTCATTCCGCTGAGGGTGACGCGATGATGGACACTGATATTCCCGCAATCCGGCGCCGCACAGGCCAGTCTTCCGGTTCCCAGATTCACCTGCGGGAATAGTGGCTGGCAGCCTGAAAATCAACTCCCAAGGCTTCGAACCGGAAGCCTGATCGGTGCCCCATCGAGATGGGGCGCCGACCTCCTTTGAATTGAGCATCAGGTGAACCAACATGGCTGACGAAGAGATCATCCTTTCCGAGCTGTCCGACGAGGAACTCGTGCAGCAGATGCACGACGACCTTTATGACGGGCTGAAGGAAGAAATTGAGGAAGGCACGGCCATCCTGCTGGAGCGCGGATGGGCGCCCTACAAGGTGCTCACCGAGGCGCTGGTCGAAGGCATGCGCATCGTCGGCGAGGATTTTCGCGACGGTATCCTGTTTGTTCCGGAAGTGCTGCTGTCGGCCAATGCGATGAAGGCCGGCATGTTCATCCTGCGCCCGCTGCTTATCGCCACCGGCGCGCCAAAGCAGGGCAAGATGGTGATCGGCACCGTCAAGGGCGACATCCACGACATTGGCAAGAACCTCGTCGGCATGATGATGGAAGGCGCCGGCTTCGACGTCATCGACCTCGGCATCAACAATGCGGTCGAGAAGTATATGGCGGCGATTGAAGAGCATAAACCTGATATTGTCGGCATGTCGGCGCTGCTGACCACCACCATGCCCTACATGAAGGTCGTCATCGACACGATGAAGGAAAAGGGCATTCGCGACGACTATGTCGTGCTGGTCGGCGGTGCGCCGCTGAACGAGGAATTCGGCAAGGCCGTCGGCGCCGATGCCTATTGCCGCGACGCGGCGGTGGCTGTCGAGACCGCCAAGGACTTCATGAAGCGCAAGCATAACACCCGTAGTTGAATGGCTGCGGTGCCAACCCTGAAGGCGCCGGTGTCGTTTGCGGCCGCTCGATGTTGATCACCATCAACCAGGATGTATGACCTTATGAATGCGCCATTTTCAACAGGAGATCATTCGCGGATCGTGGGATGGAACCCCAGCCGGCAGGTGATCGACACGCAGGACGTATACCGACTGGTTATCCTGGCACTTCCCGGATTTTCGCTACTCAGCCTTTCGTCATTTGTAGATCCCCTTCGCATCGCGAATTCTGTGTCCGGTCGATCATTCTTCGAGTGGACGATTGCAAGCCTGGATGGCCAGCCGGTTGAATGCGCCAGCGGGTTCGTCCTGTCGGTCGGCAGCGACTTCGCTAGCACCGGCGAATGCGTTCCGGCTGGCAAAGGTACGAACATGGTCATTGTCTGTGCAGGCGAACGGGTCGAAAGGCAGACGTCTGCTGCTCTCAGCAAGATTCTTCGGCTTTGCAAGCGGCATGGTGTTCCAATCACAGCGTTGGGTACGGCGACATGGCTGTTGGCGGACAGCGGGTTGCTGGACGGCACCGCGTGCACAATCCATTGGGACAAGAGAGCCGCTTTCTCTGAAAAATTTGGCCGGCTTCAGGTCACTGACCGGCTATTCGTTCGTGATAGTCACCTCCTCACTTGCGCAGGAGAATTTGCGTCGTTCGACCTCGTTATGGAGCTGATCAGCGAACGCCTCGGCAGAGACATTGCGTTGACCGTCTGCCGACATACGACTGCCGGGTATTGGCGCCCTGCCTCTGATAGACAATGGACCATGAATGGCGGCGAAGCCGGCATCTGCAAGCCGGTCGCCGAAGTGATTCGCATTATGGAGGAGCATATTGAGGACCCGCTGCCCTTACGCGACATCGCAAGATGTGTCGGCCGCTCACAGCGTCAGATTGAACGGCTCTTCCAGCGATCGGTTTCGTTGTCTCCCATGCGCTTTTACCTGCATTTGAGACTTAGCCGCGCGAAGCGTCTCATTGCACAAACAGAGTTGCCGATTATTGAGATCGCGGTCGCCTGTGGTTTCGTGTCGGCCTCACATTTTTCGAAGTGCTTCCGCGAAGCCTTCGGCGCCATCCCCAGTACCTGTCGCGGCTGACCCATACTCGGTGACGCCCCCTTACGAGCCCCGCAAAACCCACGTGCCATCAATTGGCAAGCACCTCGGCAGCCTGGCTTTCGCGCTCAACGCGATCGGGCCGATGCTCCGATGGGAGCCGAGGCGTCGAAGAGCACCGTGCCTGACGTCGACCGAAGAAGCCATCGTCGTCTGCCGCTGGATGACGTCCTGGGCTGTCCGAGAGGACACCATCCAAAGCCCAGCTTAGCGCCTCATCACTGACTCCAGCGCCAGGGCAATCCTGACCTGCCCCAAAACGGCGATAGTCCCAGCGGACGCCTCCTTCGGCCGCAAATCTTCGACCGCATCTGCATTGCCAATGGCAATCGAGCACCGGGCTGATCAACCCGTACCAGCTCATTCCGGACCCACCACATAGCAGGCCACTGGAATTGATAGAGCTGACAACGTAGGAGGCGCGCGGGATTTTCATGAGTTCGCGGGCAGTGCTGTACGCTGGGTCGCAAGTTCACAACCCGACACTTTGTCGGCTTTGTTGTTTGCGGACAGGCTTCGTTGGAGCAATGTTGTGTTGTTGTGCCTCAGCCTGATAGCAGAATTCATCAAAATTGCTTTTCTTCGGGCTTTTGGCCAATTGGCACGAGCTTTGATTCTCACATTTGAGAGTTGGCATCAGGAGCCGAATAGCCGCTTCCGATTATGCCTATCAGAGGAGTTGCCATGAATACCGTCGATCAGCAGACGACACTGGAACAAGTCGCACGACAGCGCATCAGGGACGCCCTCGTACTCGAGGGCGACGCCGATCGCCTAACCCAATTCTATCGGGGATGGGCTGGGGCCTACGATGTGGATGTTGGCTCCGAGGGGTACTACGGCCCGATGATCGTGGCGGAACTAGCGGGCACCGTGCAGGCAGCCTATTTGAGCAGCGAGCGAACTGCCATCACAATCCTGGATGCTGGCTGCGGAACAGGCCTTGTCGGCGTGCAACTGGAACGCCTCGGCTTCGGGCTGATCGATGGGTTCGATCTTTCCAAAGAGATGGCCGAAAAGGCGCGGCAAACCCGAGTCTACCGTCATGTCCAAGACTGTGTCGACCTTAACGGAGTACTCTCTGAGTACGCCGACGCGGGCTATGATATCACGGTTTGCTGCGGTGTCTTTACACTTGGGCACGTTAGACCAGACGGGCTGCGCGAGCTGGCTCGCGTCACGCGCCCGAAAGGATTCATCATCACAAGCATCCGCAAGAGCTACGCCGAGGCCGCATTCTTCGAGGACGAAGCGCGGCGTCTGCAGGATGAGGGCGTTCTTTTACTGGCGCAGTGTCTAAGCAACGGCAGATACGTGGCCGAGGAGCGTGCGGACTATTGGGTCTTTCAAGTGCCCGAGAAGGTCAGCGCGGCAGAGCGACAGGGGTTGTGATCATGCTCTGCCTCGGGAGCGAAACCCTGTTGTGGATGACCTAAAGACGAGTAGGGGTATTTCCAGCACGGTGGCGCGTTTCAGTACTACTTCGCGTCACGATAAATCCAAATGGCCGGCAGCTATGCGTCGGCTTCAATCGGCAAAACAAAGGTGTACTAATGTCCAAAGGTTTAGTAGCCAGACTAGACGATAAGCTGCGCGCAAAACGCGAAAGCTTTGACAAAATACCGGTGGTCGACATCGGACCGCTCCTCAACGGTACGAACAAACAGGTGGTGGCCAGGGAGATACGGTGGGCGCTTTCCAATACTGGATTCATGTATGTGAAGAACCACGGAGTCCCGCAGGATTTCATACAATCGGTGTTTGATGTGAGCCGCAGGTTTTTTAATTTGCCATTGTCGCAGAAGTCGTCACTGCATATTGGCAATTCCGATTCGGCCTTTCGCGGTTACATTGAGCTGTTCGGCGAGAACACCGATCCGGGCAAGACCAAAGACCTCAAGGAGTGCTTCGACTTCGGACCTGAACGTTCGACCTTAGAAGGTCCCTTTTTTGGTCCTAACCAGTGGCCCTCAGGTTGGCCCGAGTTTCGGGAGCTGACATACAGATACCATCAAGAGATGGTGGGCCTATCGAAAAAACTTTTGCAGGGAATTGCGCTCAGTCTGGACCTGGCGGAAAGCTATTTCGAGGACCTCATGCGGAACCCGATCAGCATTCAGC
>NZ_RZOM01000520.1:0-4182 GCF_003999175.1 Mesorhizobium sp. M7A.F.Ca.ET.027.03.2.1
GTGCCGCCGGCTTTCTCCAGCGATGCCGTGGCAGCGTCGGCATCCCTGGTGTGGATATAGCCAAGCCAGGCGGGCGGCATACCCATCTTAGCGGCATCCTCAGGCAAGGTCATCAGGCCGCCGACGCCACGTTCGCCGACATTCATGACGACATAGCGCGGCATGCCGGGCGCCTTGTCGAAGGGCTGCGCCGTCCAGCCGATGACTTGGGTGTAGAATGCCTCGGCGGCATCGAGATCTGATGTCATCAATTCGTACCAGAAGAAGGGCATCGGGGCTTTTGGCATTTTCGGTCTCCTCACCTTTCATACGTGATCGTCGTCCATCATAGGACGATCCTCACGACGGGAATCCGACACCGCCCGGAAAACAATGGGTGTGTGTGCCAAGCGTTCCCTGGTTGCGCACCCAGCGGTTTTCGATTTCTCTACGGCTATGAAGAGTTGTCGTTCATGCGCTTGATGTCGCTCACGCCCGAGCTTGTCGCACTGTGCCATCGGGAGGAGGCCGATCCCGGCCCGGACCCGAGCTGGACAGACATGAACGACGAGGACTTTCGAGACCTTGCCTTGCGGCTGTCCAATGAAGCCGATGAGGGACCACTATGGGTGTTCGCCTATGGGTCGCTGATCTGGAAGCCGGAATTCGAGTCGGTTGAGCAACAACTCGCCACGGCCTTTGGCTGGCACCGGTCCTTCTGCCTCGACATGGTGCGGTGGCGCGGCAGCGCCGAGCAGCCTGGATTGATGATGGCGCTCGAGCGGGGCGGACGCTGCAACGGCGTGATCTATCGCTTGCCGGAGGGCGAGAAGCCGGCGCAGATCGAAAGGCTGCTGCGGCGCGAGATCAGCGACCACGAAAGCATCGAGACGGTCCGCTGGCTGCCGGTCCATACGCCGCAAGGTAAGCTGCGCGCGCTCGGCTTCTGGGTCGGCGTGAAGGGCAGGGGAACGTCGCTGAACCAGCCGTTGGACAGAGTGGCGAGCGTGCTGGCCAGAGCCTGCGGGCATATCGGATCCGGCGCCGAATATCTCTACAACACGGTCAGCCACCTCGAGGCGTTCGGCATCCATGACCGCAATCTGTGGCGGTTGCAGCAGCTGGTCGCAGAGGAGGTCAAGACCATTCATGGCTGAAAGCTTGAACCCGGCCATTCGCTCGCACTGTAAAAGCAGCCTTGGCCTCCGATAACATGAGTAAAAAAATCATGTTATTATCCAGCCTTTTCAGAGACTTGCGCCGAAAATTGACCAATTGATAAAAAAATAAAACGTGCTAGCCTTCCCCAAAAGAAAACATGGGGGAACTGACGATGCCAGAAGGCCAATTCAGGGAAGGCATTGCGGGCGGCAGGCTCTCGGCCGACCAGTATGCGGATAATTTTTCCGACCTGCATCCGCCGCTCGATCACCACGAGGCGCTGGTCGAATCCGATCGCTGTTATTTCTGCTACGACGCGCCGTGCATGAACGCATGCCCGACCTCGATCGACATTCCGCTGTTCATCCGCCAGATCTCGACCGGCAATCCGATCGGTTCGGCCAAGACCATCTTCGACCAGAACATATTGGGCGGCATGTGCGCCCGCGTCTGCCCGACCGAAACGCTGTGCGAAGAAGTCTGCGTGCGCGAAGTGGCGGAAGGCAAGCCGGTGCAGATCGGCCGCCTGCAGCGCTATGCCACCGATGTCGCCATGAGCGAGAACAAGCAGTTTTATCCGCGCGCCGAGCCGACCGGCAAGACTGTCGCCGTAGTCGGCGCCGGGCCGGCCGGCCTTGCCGCCGCGCACCGGCTCGCCCGCCACGGCCATGACGTGACCATTCTGGAGACGCGCGCGAAGGCCGGTGGCCTCAACGAATACGGCATCGCCGCCTACAAGAGTGTCGACGATTTCGCCCAGGCCGAAGTCGACTACGTGACCGCGATCGGCGGCATCGACATCCAGAACGGCAAGGCCCTCGGCCGCGACTATCAGCTGTCGGATCTGATCCGCAATTACGATGCGGTGTTTCTCGGCATGGGCCTTGGCGGCGTCAATGCACTGCGTGCCGATGGCGAGGACGCCGACGGCGTCATCAACGCGGTCGAGTTCATTGCCGAGCTGCGCCAGGCCAGCGACCTTTCCGGCCTGCCGGTTGGCCGCCGCGTCGTCGTCATCGGTGGCGGCATGACGGCCATCGACGCGGCCGTGCAGTCGAAGCTGCTCGGCGCCGAGGAGGTGACGATCTGCTACCGGCGCGGCCAGGAGCACATGAATGCGTCCGAGTTCGAGCAGGATCTGGCCGCCGCCAATGGCGTCACCATCCGCCACTGGCTGCAGCCGAAGCGGGTGATCGCCGAGGGCGGCAAAGTGTCGGGCATCGAACTCGAATACACCGCCATGAACGGCGACAGGCTTGCCGGCACCGGCGAGACCCTGACGCTCGTTGCCGACCAGGTGTTCAAGGCGATCGGACAGAGTTTTGTGCCGGCAGCCCTCAACGGCAGCGGTGCGTCGATCGATCTCGAAGCCGGCCGCATCAAGGTGGATGCGGAAGGGCGTACGTCGCTTGCCAGGGTCTGGGCCGGCGGCGACTGCATCTTCGGTGGCGACGACCTCACCGTCTCGGCGGTCGCGCAGGGGCGCGACGCTGCGGAGAGCATCAACCGGGCACTGACCTCGAACGGGAGGGCATGAGCATGGCAGATATCAGAAACAATTTCGTCGGCATCAAGTCGCCCAATCCGTTCTGGCTTGCCTCGGCGCCGCCGACCGACAAGGCCTACAACGTCATCCGCGCCTTCAAGGCCGGCTGGGGCGGCGTGGTGTGGAAGACGCTCGGCGAGGAAGGCCCGCCGGTGGTCAACGTCAACGGCCCGCGCTATGGCGCGATCTGGGGCGCCGACCGCCGCCTGCTCGGCCTCAACAACATCGAGCTGATCACCGACCGAGACCTGCAGGTCAATTTGCGCGAGATCAAGCAGGTCAAGAAGGACTGGCCCGACCGCGCCATCGTCGTTTCGCTGATGGTGCCTTGCGTCGAGGAGGCCTGGAAGGCGATCCTGCCGGTGGTCGAGGAGACCGAGGCCGACGGTATCGAGCTGAATTTCGGCTGCCCGCACGGCATGTCGGAGCGCGGCATGGGCGCGGCTGTCGGCCAAGTGCCGGAATATATCGAAATGGTGGTGCGCTGGTGCAAGCAGAACACCCGCATGCCCGTCATCACCAAGCTGACGCCCAACATCACCGATGTGCGCAAGCCCGCACGGGCGGCACATGCCGGCGGCACCGACGCGGTGTCGCTGATCAATACCATCAATTCAATCACCGGTGTCGACCTCGACAGCTTCGCGCCGCAGCCGACAATCGACGGCAAGGGCTCGCATGGCGGCTATTGCGGCCCGGCGGTGAAGCCGATCGCCATGAACATGGTGGCCGAGATCGCGCGCGATCCAGAAACCCGCGGCCTGCCGATCTCCGGCATCGGCGGCATCACGACCTGGCGTGACGCGGCCGAATTCATGGCGCTCGGCGCCGGCAATGTGCAGGTGTGCACGGCGGCGATGACCTATGGCTTCAAAATCGTGCAGGAAATGATCGCGGGCCTCGAAAACTGGATGGACGAGAAGGGGCACGCCTCGCTCAACGACATCGTCGGCCGCGCCACGCCCAATGTGACCGATTGGCAGTATCTCAACCTGAACTACGTCGCCAAGGCGCGTATCGACCAGGATGCCTGCATCAAATGCGGCCGCTGCCACATCGCCTGCGAGGACACTTCGCACCAGGCGATCACCAGCATGGTCGACGGTATCAGGCACTTCGAGGTGATCGAGGCCGAATGCGTCGGCTGTAATCTCTGCGTCAATGTCTGCCCGGTCGAGAACTGCATCACCATGGAGCCGCTGGCAGCCGGCGTGATGGACCAGCGCACCGGCAGGCCGGTATCGCCGGTCTATGCCAACTGGACGACGCACCCGAACAATCCGATGGCCAAGGTGGCTGCGGAATAGGGACACGTCACGAGAAGAGCGCCGAGGGCGCAGCAGCTTCTCTTCTCCCCGTCACTACGGGAGAAGGGGCCGGCAGGCGGATGAGGGGCAGCGCGACCTTTGGGATGATCTGCCCACCAGTCGCCCGCACCTCATATCAAAGTTGGCGCCGCCCCTCATTGCCCTGCCGGGCATTTCTCCCCGTATAGT
>NZ_RZOM01000521.1:0-4168 GCF_003999175.1 Mesorhizobium sp. M7A.F.Ca.ET.027.03.2.1
GTCTCGGCCATGTTCGACACGATTTCGCGATGGATCGCATTTGGGCTGTGGGCGGCACGCAGCAAAGGGTTGAAGCCGGATTGCACCTTGCCGACCGTCTTGGCGCCCATGCCATCGCCGATGTCGTAGTCCGATAGGAGAGGCCGAGGAGCCGCTGCCGAGCCGCCGCTCTGAGCCTGCACGTCAGCCCAAACTTCGTCTGGGGTCGGTACTTTTTCCCTCAAGGCGTTCTCGACAGATCGCAATGCCGTCTTTCGTTCTGCGACCGACATCAGTGCTCCGGCTCCGGATCCCAGCAAACCACCCAGAACGAAGCCGGCGCCGACGCCTACGATGCTGTCAGAGAGCGGCCGAGTCTGTTGCGTTGACTGGAGCGCGATTTCAGATGCAGTCGCGCTGAGGCCTCCTGCGATAGCGGTGCGCAGTCCGGTCTGAACCACTGCCCGCCCCAATCGGACACCGGTGACCGCTTCGCCACCAGGCACGAGCGTCGGAAGGTCGACGATCGAAGCCGCGCCGCTGAAGGCCGTCCCAAGCCAACCAGCGGAATCGACATTGCGGCGATCCTCCGTTTCCATGTCGATCTGCGACTGCATGGCGTTGAAGGCGACACTGTTTTGCAGCGGCGCGAAGCGATCCCAGTGCGGTTCGTATTTCGTGCCCTTGATGCGCTCATAAGCGGTTCGGCCGTCCCAGCCTTCTTCCGGCGCATAAATGTTGACGCCGGCCATCTTGTTCGACGCCATTGAGCCGATCGTATTGCTCTGGCGCACGGCCGAGCCAAGGACCGTCATCACATCGGGCGCGATCTCCTTGTCCGGATCAGGCCGGTAGTCGACAGCACCGAAATTGTCGATCGGCAATGGATCGTCGGGATAGGTGATAATGCCCATCAGTTTCCCCCGAAGCCTGTCTTCTGGCTGCCGTCATATGTGCCAGTGCTGGGCGGCTGCTCATCAGACGACAGCGGCGGTGCTGCGGCCCGCTTTCGCTGATCCTTGCGAACGTCGACTTGGAACCGCGCGCCGGCCGATGTGGTCTCAGCCTGCAACGCCTTGGTGAGGTCGCTTGAATACGGGTCGGCGACGATGTCGCGCACCTTGCCTTGTGCTTGGCGAAGGATCGAACCATCGACCGCGCTGCCTTCCGATTCCGTCTGCATTCGCGGGGCGATTTCGCTCTCGCGTGCCTTGTCGATCGTGCCGGCATCGACACCCCAGGGTGCGCCGTAAGCCTCTTCCCAAGTCGTCTGACCATGGTCTTCGAACTGGTAGTAAAGCTTGTAGCGCGGAAACCGGTTCTTGTCGGTGCGCATCATCTCAGCATCGCGGCGCGTCCACTCGCCCATCTTGATGGCAACGTTCTCGACCTTGCGGCCGGGGTGGTGCTCGTCAACATAGGCTTGCGCGGTCTGCATGGCATCGGCGCGCAGGTAGTCGAACTTGTCCCCAACCGGCGGATAGTAGAGTTCGGGCGCCATGCGCATCAGGTTCGGCGAACCGGAGACGTTGCTCACCGCCCAATTTTTCTGAATAGCCGCGACAGCCCGAGCCTTCGCCATCCCGGCATCGCCGCCGGTCTCATAGAATGCATCGCCTGCCAGTTCCTTGTATTCGGCCAGCAGTTCGGTCGGCTGCTGCGGCATCACACCAGCGCCAGGCTCACCACCGGGACCGGTGAAACTGTCAAACGCGTTTGTCACGTCGCCAACGGTCAAGCCCTTCAGGAATTTCTCTGCGGCGGGCTTCAGCACCTCGACGCTTGCCTTCGTCGACGGGTCGGCGCGGCGAATGATCTCCTGCGCAGCAGCCTCGCCTGTCATGCCGAGGTCGTTCACCAGATGCCGGTAGTCGGTCAGCTTCGTCTGCACGTCACTGCCAGGAATGTTGCCGAACGACTTGGGCGCGATCCGCTCCAGTGTATCAGCCTGAGACAGAGCCGAAGACAGTTCCGGCCCTGTTTTCGAGGCGGCGCCTTGCCGAAGCTGTGCCTGCACCTGGTCGGGAATGTACCCCGTCGCCGACACATAGGTCGACGTCGCCGCCGACCGCTGTTCTGGTGCTACACCAGCAACAAACTGCCCGAAGGCCTTGTCAGCGATCTTGGTCTGGTCACTGTCGAAGCTGTTGATCGAGACCTTCTGACCACTGCCGATCGCGCCGATGATCGCGTCGACACCGGCGCTGTCTTTGTTTTGCGTCCTCAGCATCTCGTAAAGCGACGCCTGGTCGCCTTCGTTGAGCTTGCTGTTGAGGATCAGGGCAGGATCTCGGATTTCGCCAGTGCGGATGCCAAGCTCGATGTGATCTTTGTACCCCTGATATTCCACCTTCGATTGAGCAATATCCGCTGTCTGTTTCTGCCGGAATGCAACGTCGTCGCGATTTGCGAGCGACAGCATGTCATCCGGCGACAGGCCTTGAAAGCGAGGGTCCGGCTTTGCCGAAGCGCCAGCGCTGCCCATCTTCTTGTCGGCCCACGCGATCGTGTCGCTAGCCGTTTTGCCACGCAGGAATGGATTGGCGTTGACGACATCCTGTCCAACGACATCGACAATGGGCGTGTTCGGGTCTGCCTTGAGCGTATTGACCGCGCCGCCAGGCCCGAGGAAGTGAGCAAGATAGATGTTGCCGGGTGTCGTGGCCTCGCCTCTATTGGCAAGATAGTCGGCATTGTCCAGTTGATAGGCGCGGGTCATCTCCCTGCCGAGTTTGCGATCTTTCTTTAGCGCGATGAGTTGGGCAGCGCTCTTGCCGGCCGCGATATCCGGGCGATGCTGGCGGATGATCTGCACCCATGTCGAGTCCAAGAACTGCCCAACACCAGAGGCGGACGAATTGGGATTTTCAGCGTTCGGATCGCCGCCGCTTTCAACGCCGACGATCTTGTCTGTAACGACATCGACTGCTGTGCCGTCGGAAGCGGACGGCGCGGCCATGCCAAACAACTCGCGTAGCTTTCCCGGGTCGCGGGCGCTGATCGCCTCCGCAAGCGCCTTCGGTGCAGCTTGGTCCCAGCCGTCCAGCGTCGCCTGTTTCGCGAGCGGGCTCAGCGGGCTGGCAAGGATGGCAGCGCGCCCCTTGGCCTTATATGCGTCGTAGGACGCACTGTCGTTCGGGTCCATTTGCAGGATCGAAGCGACCAGGCCGTTCTGAATCTTCGTGGTTTCGAGCGTGGCATATTTCTGCTCTTGCTCGTACTGCGCGGAAGCCGCGCTGCCAGACAATTGCAAGCGCTTTGCGGGAAGGCTCGCATCGAAAAACCCGCGCTGACTTTCCGGTACTTGGTCCCGGTACTTCTGGGCAAGCGTGTCGAACAGACCCGGCTTAACAACGCGTCCGCTCGGATCAACCTGTCCGACTATGGTGTTGTGTAGACCGGAACCGTCAGCAGCACCGTTGCGTGCGGCTTCGGCCGCCTGATTGGCCATGTCCTGATCATAGGAGTTTTCGACCGTGATGCGCTTAAAGTTGTCCAGTTCATCCTGCCGAGCCTTCACGCGTTCGGCGACCGCCTGAAACTGGTCGCCAGCCCCCTCGACGGCGGCGCCAATTGGCGATCCCTGCGGATACGAAACGACGTTGCCGGTATCGAGGCGGCGTTCGGCGACCTGAAGGGGAATGACAGCCATGAAAGCCCTTTATGATGCAAACGCCGAACCGCCGATCCCGAATGCCTTCTTTGGGTCGTAGAGGTTCGTGATACCGGAAACGAGGTTACTGCCAGCCTTGATGATGCTAGCGCCAACCGCCTGCTTGCCGCTGAAGCGGGAGATCGACGCCTGCGTGTTCAAGTTGTTCTGGCGGAGCGCCGAGCCGTATTGAATGGCCTTGAGGTCAAGTTGGTTCTGCCGGGCATTCGCGGCAAGCACCTCTGTCGGCGAGCCGGCGACGGCGACGCCCGAGGCACCGACCTGTGCGCGGCCATTAGCTGCCAACAGGTCTTGCTTATGCTTCTCCTGCGACTGTTCGAACGTAGATGCTTGAGCGTCAGCCTGTGCCTGCTGCTCGTAGGCCTTGGCCTGCATGTCGGCCATTTGCTTTTCCTGCTGCCCCTGCATGAGAGCGCCGCCGACGGAAAGGCCGATGCCGAGTAGGGCAATGGTGCACATGTATTTGGCCCCTACGGTTCAGCGTCGAAAACAGGTGTCAGCGCGCGGATGGTGCAC
>NZ_RZOM01000522.1:0-4155 GCF_003999175.1 Mesorhizobium sp. M7A.F.Ca.ET.027.03.2.1
GTTCCGGTGTGTGGCGTCATCGGCGGTGGCTATTCAACTGATGTGCCCGCACTCGCGGCGCGCCACGCCATCCTGTTCGAGGTCGCCGCGGGCTACGCCCGATAGCACGATCTTGTCCAAAAACCGGGTGCCAGGGTTCGCTGACGCGGACCTGCGGTTCGGGATCATGCTCTACTTCCGGTAGTTGGCGAGCCTCAACAGGATGAAGGCCGGCACGACGATAGCCGCGCCCAGCAGGATATAGCCGAGGAAACGGTCGATCGCGTGGAAGCCAAGATTCCACAGGTCCATGAAGAATTTGCGGATGCCGTAGAGCACATCCATCGGCGACCAGCCGAAGGCGTTCATGACCAGGCCGACGAGGAAAGACACCACCAGCAGTTTCAGGATCACCTTGAGCGGCGAGTCGCCAAGAAAGCGCGTCAATGCGGACAAGGCCCGTCTCCAGATTGAGGTACCCAGGCTAGAGGGCGTCAGCCAGACATACGCACTTGGCTTGTCCGCTTCAAGCCGGGAGTTCTGCGGGATAGCGAGACACCGAGCATAGTGTGGCCGCAAGCCGAGCCCAGGCGCATGGCAGACTGTCGGCTACTGCCGCAGCGATCCCGCTGGCTTATCTGTTTTCTAACCAATTGCCGCTATTCCCAATCGAATAGCGGGAGCAAGGCTTTGGTGGAGACGGAGAGAAACACCGCGCGACGCGGCGTCATGCTGTCGGTGGTCATCCCATGCTACAACGAGCTGGATGGCGTGGCCGAACTGCATCGGCGGGTAACGGCCGCATGCCTTGAACAAGGCCCTTCCTACGAGATCGTCCTTGTCATCGATGGCGCGACCGACGGCACGCGCGAAGCCATTCTCCAGCTGGCTGAAAAGGACGACCATGTCGTCGCCATCGACCTTGCCCGCAATTACGGCCATCAGATCGCGTTGAGCGCCGGGCTCGAATTCTGTCGCGGCCAGCGCATTCTCATTCTCGATGCCGACCTGCAGGATCCACCTGAACTGCTCGGCGCGATGATGACGAAGATGAACGAAGGCTTCGATGTGGTCTACGGCCAGAGGCTGACGCGCGATGGCGAAAGCTGGTTCAAGCTCGTTTCCGCGTCCATGTTCTATCGCTTGCTGCGCCGGATGGTCGACGTCGACATAGCCCCGAATACCGGTGATTTCCGGCTGATGAACCGTCGCGCGCTCGACCATCTGAACGCGATGCCAGAGCGTTACAGGTTCATTCGCGGCATGGTGAGCTGGATCGGGCTGAAACAGGTGGCCTTTCCCTATGAGCGGCACCGCCGCTTTGCCGGAACCACCCATTATCCGCTGAAGAAAATGCTTCTTCTGGCGGTCGACGCGATGACCAGCTTCTCCATCGTCCCTTTGCGGTTCGCCTCGCTGCTCGGAATGATGTTCGGGCTTCTGGGCCTGGTCGTGCTCGGCTACACGCTGCTCGAATGGTCGGTCGGAAACGTGTTGCCCGGCTGGACCAGCCTTGCCGCGATCGTGCTGATCCTCGGCAGCGTCCAGCTTATGGTGCTCGGAATCTTCGGCGAGTATCTCGGGCGCATGTACATGGAGACAAAGCGGCGGCCGCTCTACTTCGTCAACGAGATCGTTTCGCGCAGCCAGGCGGTGGAGGACGGCGAATTGCCGGTCCATCGCCTGCAGGAGATGGCAAAGAGGGCCGCACGTGCTTGAGGCGGAGTTCGACCAGTTTGCGCGGGAATATCAGGAGCAGCATGCCGCAAGCATAAGGCTGAGCGGCGAAAACCCGGATTTCTTCGCCAGGTACAAGATCGACGACGTCGCCGCGACGCTGCGGCGGGCCGGTGTCAAACCGCGACGAATACTGGATTTCGGCGCCGGCGTCGGCAATTCGCTAGGCCATATGCGCAACGCGTTTCCCGACGCGGAGATCACCTTGCTCGATCCTTCGCGGGAATCGCTCGACATCGCCAGCAAGCGCTTTCCCGGCCAGGCCGCCTTCACGCATTTCGACGGCAAGACAATTCCTTTTGCCGACGGCAGCTTCGACCTGGCCTTCGCGGCCTGCGTCTTCCACCATATCCCCGAGAACCTGCAGATCGGACTGTTCGCCGAAATCGGCAGGGTGCTGGCCGATGGCGGCAGCTTCTTCGTCTTCGAACACAATCCCTGGAACCCGCTGACCACGCACGCGGTGAGAAACTGTGCCTTCGACGAAAACGCGGTTTTGATAAATTCGCGCGAGATGCGCGGGCGCATGGCCGAGGCGGGCCTTGCCGACACGAGGATCGTCTACCGGATTTTCTTTCCTCGGATGCTTGCGAGACTGAGGCCGTTCGAGCGCTTCCTCACCAAGGTACCTGTCGGAGCCCAATATTTTGCGCATGTGGTCAAGCCTGCCGTTTGACTTCCCGAGGATGCTGCGATTTGGCGCCGTCGGTCTGTTGAACACGGCGCTGGGATACGCGGTCATCCTGGCCGGGCTTGCGCTCGGTCTGGGCGACATCCTTGCCAACGCCACGGGTTATGCCGCCGGCCTTGTCCTCGGCTTCTTCCTCAACCGCCAATGGACCTTCAGCAGAGCCGATGGCTTCCAGCCCGGAACCGCGCTGCGCTACGGGGGTGTCTTTCTGGTCGCCTACAGCATCAATCTGGCCGTCGTGATCGCCGCCCGTTCGGCAGGCATCGTCGAAAACCCGCTGGTCCACCTCGCGGGAATCTGCGTCTATTCGGTGGTTTTCTACCTTGGCTCGGCCCGCTTCGTGTTTGTGGGACGTGGGGACGACAGCACCGACCGCACAGTTCGGGTGGCCGACAAGCCTCGGCGGCAGCCCGCCAGTCCAACACCTTGAACCCAACTGTCACCGGAACCGATCAGAGGCGGCGCATCATGAACGACGCTCAGGCCAGTGTGGCGGCCGCGACATACAACGAGCGGAACAGGCTGATCTTCTGCCTGCTCGCGGCCTTGGCGATGGCGGGTGCGTTGGCTGCCCAGGCAGGCGCCACCCTGCAGGATCCCGACAGCTGGTGGCAAGTGAAAGTCGGTCTCGATTTCCTGACAACCCGGACATTTCCGACGGTCGATCCTTACTCCTACACGTTTGCCGGCCAGCCCTGGATTGCCAAGGAATGGCTGGG
This sequence comes from Mesorhizobium sp. M7A.F.Ca.ET.027.03.2.1, assembly GCF_003999175.1. NCBI lineage: Bacteria > Pseudomonadati > Pseudomonadota > Alphaproteobacteria > Hyphomicrobiales > Phyllobacteriaceae > Mesorhizobium > Mesorhizobium sp. M7A.F.Ca.ET.027.03.2.1. The sequence continues at coordinate 3,127 of NZ_RZOM01000522.1, forward strand.
GCAGGTCCTGCTGGCTCTTGCCTACCGGGCGGGCGGCTGGAACGGGGTCGTCACCGCGATCATCGCCTCGATCTCCCTGACGGTTTTCCTCATAGGGTGGTTTCTCAGCGCATGGCTGAAACCGATCCTGGCGATTACACTGGCCTTCGCGGCGGTGTTCCTGATCAACCCGATCTTCACGGCGCGTCCGCATGTCTTCACCTTCCCGATCATCGTCATCTGGACGGCGGTGCTCTTCGGTGCGGCAAGGGAAGAACGGGCGCCGCCCTGGTGGCTGCTTGTGCTGGTCGTATTATGGGCGAACCTGCACGCCACCTTCACCTTGAGCTTCGTCATCGCGGCTTTCGCCGGTCTCGATCTGCTGGCGCGCACGGGCCTGTCAAAACCGGCCCTGCTGGCGAAGTGGATCGCGTTCGGCCTGCTTTGCCCGCTGGTCAGCCTGATCCACCCGTACGGCGTCCAGGCCATCCTGGCGACGCTCGCCGTGGCTTACGGCAATGAGGCAGTGTCGCTGATCATGGAATGGAAACCGTTCAATCCGCCGGACAGTCCCGTCCAGGAAGCGGTGATGCTGCTGGCGCTTTTCGGGCTACTGGTGTCCCGATTGCGAATCGGCTGGGCCAAGGCGTTGTTCGTCGTCTTCACCTTGCATGTCTATCTCGCCCATGTGCGCTTCATGTATCTGTTCTTCCTGCTGATTCCGCTGGTGATGGCGGCAGAGGTCGCACAGCAATATCCCTCGCTTTCAGCCACCGCATGGCTGGCCGAAAAGCGCGACGGGCTGGAGAGATTCTTAGCCAGACGGTTCTACGCCATCTGCGGCACGGCAGCCGTTCTGCTGATTGGCGGGGTCGCTGTGCTCGGCAGCGTCTATCAGGTAGCGCCAAGTCCGAAGACATCGGCCAGCGGGGCGCTGGCATTCGCGCAAAGCCATCATCTATCCGGCAACGTGCTGCATTCCTACAATTTCGGCGGCACGCTGATTTTCCACGGGTTCAAGACCTATATCGACGGACGGACGGACCAGCT
>NZ_RZOM01000523.1:0-4155 GCF_003999175.1 Mesorhizobium sp. M7A.F.Ca.ET.027.03.2.1
GCCGGCCCCGCCAGCCCCGCCTCGAGCAATACACGGGGAACCCCCTCGCGATACTGAGTGGGAAAGGCGAATACATCGGACATGCCAAGGAGATCGGCGACATCGCGTCGCGGACCCAAGGCCAGCACATGAGGTGCATGCCGATCGAGCTCCGATTTGTCGATTGCGAATGAGCCCTCGGATTCTCGTGGGCCGACGAGCACAAACCGCGCCGCGGGCCTTGCGGACAGGATGCGAGGGATCGCATTGAGAAGGGTCGCCACGCCTTTCTGGCGCGTCAAACGGCCGACGAAGATCACCACTTCGGCGGACTGAAGGCCGAGGTCCTTTCGCATCTTCGTTGCTGAGGACCCGAGATGGCGCACCGTTGCGAACGCATCGACATCGATTCCGGAACTGCGTATCAGTCGCGAAGTTCCGCGGCCGATCAGCTGAAAGCGCTCGAAGAACAGTTGGTCGTCGCGATTTTGGAATACGGTCGCTGCCGTCCAGGAAGACGCAAGCCATTGCAGTGCGCAATAGACCGGACGCAAGGCCAGGGCTCGAGGCTCCAGAGATGAGAACGTCCACCCCAGTCCGTTGATGGTACGAATGACCGGAACAGTTCCCCGTACCGAAAGGGGCGTCAACAGATTTGGCTTGGTGTCGAAGCTCTGGATGAGGTCAGGCTGAAGCTCCTGCATCAAGCGGCGCATCGTTCGGAGAGTGCGCCATTCCCCGCCTCCGCTTGCAAAGCGGTCGAAGGAGAACCTGTGATGCGAAATGTCATGCCGAAGAAACGGTACGGGAGAACCGCTCGAGACCGCCGTAACGCGAAAGCCTTTCTCTCGCAGCGCGATGAGGAAGGGAACTCTCAAGGCGTGATCCTCGCCTCCTACGCAGACCAGGTGCGGGTTCATCTGCCTCTCCCAAGCGCACATGGCCGATTGGCTCTCGATGCTGCCATGGCCCGGTTTTCATCACCTCTGAGCGCATGCCGCCCGAGTGCACGCTAGGGGGACACCAGGTGCCTGTCCTCGTCCGTTTGAATGACACAAGGGATGTTTGGAAGGGTGGCGACCGGCGAGGCGAGATTCCCTCGCGATTGCCGGAGCGTTCATGTGACTCGTGTCTTGCGGGATGAGCGCGGTGCTTGCCTGAGCCGGTACGGGTGGCTGGTCTGCGCACCTTGGTTGTCAAAGGTTTTCGAGTGTCCAATTGCGGCGGCGCGGTGCCTGAGCTCCGCGGTTCGCTGATGGCAAAAAATCTTTGACGCGTGGTTGCGCTGGGCCGTCAAGTCGGCCCTCGGCCCGCGTCGCCCGGTCTTCAGGACGGAACCGGCACGTCAGCTGTTGGTCCACTCATCCGGAACATCTGTCGGCGAGGCCCAGGGGCCTCGCCGACTTCTTAAAGCATTTCTTCGCTGGGCTGGTTCAGGTGACCAGGAAAGACGATGCGGTAATCGACAGATGCGGAGAGAGGCTCGCGAAATGGATCTGGTTTGCGCCTCCGACGCCGTCGCTGTCGAAAGAAAGAGCTCCCGTCGAACTGTTGTAGATAATGTGATCGGAACTGTCATGCGCGGTTTTGCCGGCAAAGAAAGCGTCCGACGAGAGGCCCCCCTGATCGAGACCGGCAAAGATGGAATGATCGAGGTGGATTTTGTCCTGGGCTTTGTTGAAATCAGTGATCCTGTCGACATTTCCGTCGCCAAGAGCGGTACTGAAAACGAAGACATCACTGCCGCGGCCGCCGGTCAAAGTATCGGCTCCACCGCCGCCGTCGATCTTGTTGGCGCCGGCGTTGCCTTTGACGGTCTGAGCGAACTCATTGCCCGTCAGGTCGATCGCGGCCTTGCTGGACGCCTTGCTGGTCGCGAGTTGTTCGATGTGCGAGCCAGCCGATAGGGCGAAACTCACAGAGGCGAGGACTTTATCGATGCCGCTGCCCTTCTGCTCCACCACCTTGTCGTGAGCATTGTCGACGGAGTAGGTGTCATTGCCACCATATCCGGTCATCTTGTCGGCGCCACCGCCACCATTAATCTTGTTGGCGCCGCCATTCCCATAGATAGCTTGATCGAATTCGTTGCCGGTCAAGTTGATGGACCCCCTGCCACCCGAACTGGCGGTGGAGAGCTGCTCGATATGTGAGCCCGCCGTAAGAGCGTAACTCACCGAGGCCGCGACCTTGTCGAACCCCCCGCTTGGCGCTTCCATCGCCTTGTCATGGGCATTGTTGACGAGATATTTGTCATTGCCCGTGGTCGCGTGAAAAACGTCTGCGCCGCGCGTGCCATGGAAGACATGATCGCTGTCCGACGGGGCCGGCGCGGCCGGAACTGGAGCGGCGGCATCTGTCGGAGGCGTGGCCGGAGCAGGGGCGGCGACGTCGGTTGGAGGCGGGGTCGTGGTATCGATCGGATCGGTTACTGGGGGGGCGGCAGAGCCACCGGTGCTTTGGAGGTTGTGCTGCTGGAAGAAGGCCTGCAGCGCCGGCGAATTCTCCAGAGCTGTGTCTCCGTTCTGCGAACCCCAAGCATAGGCATAATCGAAAGCAGGCGACGGAACCAGTGCTGCCCAATGATCTATCATCGTTTGCATCTGTTCCGTCGTCGGCATCTGATGCTTCCCGCCCGTGTCGGTCGTCCAGTTGCCACCGCCAAAAGTCTGGTAGACCGGAATGATCTTGTCGATCGGGATGCCGGACTTCACTGCCGCGCCCACGGCCCTGTCGATCATGTTGTAGTCGACCGTGCTCACGTCATCGCGCACCGGGTACGGGTCCAACCCGTAATAGTCGATGCCTGTATTGGCCGGATTATAGGTATTGGAAAAATCCGGATTTGTAGGAGACCCCATATTCATCATGGTGACGAAGGTCTTGGCGCCCGGAAAATGGGAATGGATCCAATCCGATTCCGCTTTCAGGTTTTCGGCAGTTGCATATGTGCCCCACCTGCCGGTGGGATCCGGCTCGTCCATCAGGAAAAATCCGAACACCTTCGGATTGTTCAGAAATGGTGTAACTTTTTCAATGAAGGAGGAGGTGACGCCGTCGTGCTCGCCGAGATAGACGAGGCCTTTCATGCCGTCCGGCAAAGCATTGACCTGCGAGAGATATTGAACATCGACAAGGTTGAACCCGGCGGTTGCGACTTCGGTGGCTGATCCACCGGACGCATAATGGAGTGTCATCCAATGATCCTTTGGTTGATTCGATTCTTGCCCCGCGTCTGCTTAGGTGATTGCTACATTAGGATGAAATCAAATACGAAACACAGGGGGATAGAATGTTTGATTGATCTAAGTTGTTGCTCAGTAGCAGGTATTTTGCTCAGCCGACCGTGGCACCTTTGAAAGTGTTTGGGAGCAAGGACATACGCCTCTTTTGCCGGCTCCGTTCTGACCAGTTCCTTTAGCGAAAATCGTCATCTTTCGGGAAGTTATCCCCAGACAGGGAGACGTCGGCGGTCGCGTTTCGCTGGTTCAGGCCACGAATCCGCTGCATTTTCCTCAAAGTCGACGTATGTAAGCAGAGCGTAATAAGGGGGGGCGACGGATAGCGGCTGCTATGCGCACTAAGAAAGGTTTGAGCCATTACAACTTACGGAAGTAACGGCGCGGCAGTGTCGCGCGAACGACCGCTGGTCATGAAAACATCGGGGGCCGGATCTCCCGAGCTACGTTCCGCCATTCTCGCCTGCATGCCTGGGCTGCTTGGCGTGGCGCTGTTCTCGGCAGTGATAAACATTCTCGCTCTGACCGGTTCGGTCTATATGTTGCAGATCTACGATCGCGTTCTGCCGTCGCAGAGCGTTCCCACCCTGGTGGGGTTCACGATCGGAATGCTGGGTCTGTATGCGGTCTATGGGCTTCTGGATTTCGTGCGGCTTCGCGTGTTGGTCCGCATCGGCAGCCGTCTCTATAGGAATTTGCAGCAAAAGGTGTTCTCCATCTCCCTGTCCCTGCCGCTCAAGGCAGGGCGTGATGCGGACCGTCTGCAGCCTTTGCACGATCTCGACCGACTGCGCGGCTTTCTTTCCGGAACGGGACCGACGGTTATCTTCGACGCCCCGTGGATCCCCTTTTATCTGCTGATCATTTATTTGCTCCATCCTTCGCTCGGCCTGCTGGCGACGGTCGGTGCGATCGCCGTGGTCCTCCTGACAGCGAT
>NZ_RZOM01000524.1:0-4155 GCF_003999175.1 Mesorhizobium sp. M7A.F.Ca.ET.027.03.2.1
GCTTCATCGGCGGCAAGCCGCGCACGCGCGAAGAAAGCTGGATGCGCTTCCTGCGTCACGCCGGCCTGTGGTCGCTGCTCGGCTATGGCTTCTGGGCGATTGAGGAGAAGGCGACCGGACGCTTCATCGGCGAGGCCGGGTTTCACGACCTGAAGCGCGACATGGAACCATCGATCGAAGGCATTCCCGAGGCCGGGTGGGCGCTGGTTCCGGCCGTGCACGGGGCGGGCTTCGCCACCGAGGTGGTTGGCCGCATCCTGGCGTGGAGCGAAGAGATTTTCGGGCGCGAGAAGACCGTCTGCATCATCGATCCGGAAAACGGCGCGTCGCTGAGGGTGGCTGCGAAGTGCGGTTACCGGGAAGTGGTGAAGACCACCTATCACGACACTCCGACCATCCTGCTGGCGCGGTGACCTGAGCCGCGGGCTGACAGCTGCCGGCGCCGGCATGATGGCGCCTGTCGCCAGCAATGATGACGAGGCGGGCCGCGCCAAGAACCGCTGTGGTCTGGTCAAACTGACTTGAGCGGGGCTTCCAACGAGAACGTGTTCTACGGCATGGCGTCCGCTGCCAGGCTTGCCCGCTCGAGCATGGAGGCGTCCTCGCCGAAGGCGCGGGTGGCGCGGGCCGCCGCCTCGAGCAGCGGCCGCTTCATGCGCTGCAGAAATGCCGCGTCGACGCGCGTGCTGGGTCCAGCCAGGGTCAAGGCGCCGAGCAGGACGCCTCCCGGGCCGAACACCGGCGCCGACACGCCCCCCGTCTCGGGGTCGCGGTCGCCCACGGCGAGGCAGTTGCAGGTCTTGCGGATGGTCTCGTACGGTTCGCCCTGCTGGCCCGAAAACGCTGCAAGCACGCGGCCGCCGGAGCCGAGCAGCAAAGGCAATACGTCGCCTTCGCGTATCGTGTAGCGGATCGGGTGCTTGGATTCGACGCGGTAGAGACAGGTGCGGACGTCGCCCGAGCGAACATAGAAGGCAACGCTCTCCCAGCTTCGCTCGGAAAGATCGCGCATGATCGGCAGCAGGATATCGACCGCCACGACCGAACGCTGGTAGAGCGCACCGAGCCGAAAGGTCGCGGGTCCGACGCGGTAGCGCCCATTGTCGAGGCGCTCGAGCAATCGTCCGCGCATGAGGGAATTCGCAAGCCGCAGGATGGTGCTCTTGTAGAGGCCGGTGCGCGCCGCGATTTCGGCCAGGCTGAGCGACCGGTCATCCGTGGTGAAGGCATCGAGGATGGCAATGGCTCGATCAAGCGCGGCAACACCGTCCGCCGAGGTGCGATCTATTTCCCCATCTGCCGATTTGCTTGGCGAGTCCATGGTGGTTCCAGTTTGAAGAAAGCCGAGCGACTCTGTCGCGCCGCCAAATCGTTCTGTCCAGTAGAATATCGTTTCCGTTGACAGAACTCCGTAACATCTGCTTGAAATCGATGACGGGTCTGGATGCAGGCGCGTTTTGGCGGGCACCGGAGGAGGTGTCGTGATTTGGAGGAATCCCCATGCTGAACAGACGCAGATTTTTGATGAGCACCGCAGCCGTGGGTGCCGGGCTGATGACGTCGCATCTTTCTCCCGCTTACGCCGAAGGCGCGCCCCAGATACAGCTCTTCGTGCCTGCCGCACCGGGTGGCGGCTGGGACCAGACGGCGCGCACGATCGACCAGGTGCTGCGCAGTGAAAAGCTGATCTCGGGTTCGCAGATCACCAATGTCGGCGGCGCCGGCGGGACTGTCGGGCTGCCGCAATTCATCAGCCAGTGGAACGGCAAAGGCAATTCCCTGATGGTTGCCGGCATGGTCATGGTCGGCGCCATCATTGCCAACAAGGCCGCGAACAATCTGACGCAAGTCACCCCGATCGCCCGCCTCACCGGCGAGTTCGAGGCCCTGGTCGTGCCGGCGGAGTCACCGTTCAAGACGGCCGCTGATTTCGTCGCCGCGCTCAAGGCCGATCCGACAAAGGTTCCCCTCGCCGGCGGCTCCGCCGGCGGCTCGGATCACATCTTGTTCGGCTTGATTGCCAAGACGGTCGGCGTGCCGGCGACAAACCTGTCCTACGTGCCGTTCGCCGGCGGCGGTGAGGCGTTGTCGGCGCTGCTCGGCAACCAGGTCGCGGCCGGCATCTCCGGCTTTGGCGAGTTCTCCGAGCAGGTCAAGGCGGGCGCGCTGCGGCTGCTCGCCATCTCGGCTGACAAGCGTCAGGACGGCATCGACGCACCGACGTTGAAGGAAGCCGGCATCGATGTCGAACTGTTCAACTGGCGCGGCGTCTTCGCACCGCCCGGCGTTTCCGACGCCGACAAGGCGGCGATGGTCACAATGATCGAGACCATGGCCAAGAGCGATGCATGGGCAACCGAATGCAAAAACCGCAACTGGACGCCCATCCTTTTGACTGGCGATGACTACGCAAAATTCCTCACCGAGGACACGGCCCGCATCACCGCGATCCTCAAGGATCTCGGCCTCGCCTGATGTCTTCAGGGGGCGGTTAGAGTGCCGCCCCCTTCCCATCTCGCCTGCCGCATGGACATATGATGCGGCGAAACTGCGGATGCGGCCGGCTGGAGGATGCCGGCCATCTTGGGAGGATACCGATGAGCACCAGCGACCAGCAGGCGGCGCCGTTGCGCCTTGCCGTGCCGGAATTGTTGATAGGCATCGGGCTCCTGGCCTGCGCCGGCGCCGTCGCCTGGCAGACGCTGGCAATCCCGGTGTCGCCGCTCTACTCCAAGGTCGGCCCGACCGTCTTTCCCTACCTCACCATGTTCGGCCTGGTGGTTCTTTCGCTGTTGCTCATCCTTGCCGCGCTTCGCGGCGGCTGGCAGCCGGAGGAGGAAAAGGAGACGCCGACCGACTGGAAGGCGATGGGCTTCGTCGTCATCGGCCTGATCGCCAATCTGCTGCTCATCCGGCCGCTCGGCTTCACGGCGGCATCCGTCATCATGTTCGTTCTGGTCTGCTACGGCTTCGGCAGCAAGCGCACGCTGCGTGACGCAGTGCTCGGCCTGATCCTGGCGCTGGCCGCCTATTTCGGCTTCGCCAGGGCGCTTGGCGTCAACATCGGTGCCGGTTTCATCGAGAACCAGCTGAACACGGTCATCGATGCGTTCATCACCATGTTGAGGGGCTGACGCCATGGAAACGCTCGGACATCTCGCACATGGCTTCTCGGTTGCCTTCACCCCGGTCAACCTTCTGTGGTGCCTGCTTGGCACCACACTCGGTACCGCCATCGGCGTGCTGCCCGGTCTTGGACCGGCGCTGACCATCGCGCTGCTTTTGCCGATCACCTATCAGGTGGCGCCGGAAGCATCCTTCATCCTGTTCGCCGGCATCTACTACGGCGCCATGTATGGTGGTTCGACGACGTCGATCCTGCTCAACACGCCCGGCGAAAGCGCCACCATCGTCACTGCGTTGGAAGGCAACAGGATGGCGCGCTCCGGGCGCGGCGGCGCGGCACTCGCCACCTCCGCGATAGGCTCGTTCGTCGCCGGCACGATCGGCACGATGGGCGTCGCTTTCCTGGCGCCGGTGGTGGTCAAATTCGCATTGGCCTTTGGTCCGGCCGAATATTTCTCTTTGATGGTGCTGGCCTTCATCACCGTTTCGGCGGTGCTCGGCTCGTCTTCCGTACGCGGCCTGACCAGCCTGTTCGCCGGCTTCGTCATCGGCATGATCGGCGTAGACCTGCAGACCGGCCAGCCACGCTTCACCTTCGGCACGAACGAACTGCTTGATGGCGTCGATGTCATCATTGCCGCGGTTGGCCTGTTTGCCGTCGGCGAGACGCTCTACATGGCCTCGCGCCGCTATGCCGGCAAGGACGAGATCGTGCCGCTGAAGGGCTCGCTCTACATGACGGCGGCCGAGTGGGGGCGTTCGTGGAAACCCTGGCTGCGCGGCGCTGCGATCGGCTTCCCGATCGGCGCCATGCCGGCCGGCGGCGCCGAAATCCCGACCTTCCTGTCCTATGCCATCGAAAAGAAGCTGTCGAAGCACAAGGAGGAGTTCGGCACCGTCGGCGCCATCGAAGGCGTTGCCGGCCCCGAGGCCGCCAACAATGCCTCCGCCGCCGGCGTGCTGGTGCCGATGCTGACGCTTGGCCTGCCGACCTCCGCGACCGCGGCGATCATGCTGTCGGCCTTCCAG
>NZ_RZOM01000525.1:0-4149 GCF_003999175.1 Mesorhizobium sp. M7A.F.Ca.ET.027.03.2.1
GTCCCCGGGCCGGCTCCGCCATTTCTGGCGGAGAATCGAAAACCAATCAGCCTGCGGTAGGCTGAAGATCCCAATCTCATTCAGTCGAATCGTCCCGCCTTCCCACGCCCGGAAGATCGAGGCACTATAGGCCGTCAGTTTCGCCTTCTGGATCACGGCCATGTTGGAAATCCCGGAAGATCGATGCGAGCGCCATCGCCTGTTCAACGTTATCGACGATGCCTTCAAGGCCGGCGACTTCGAGGGCCTCGGCGTGGCGTTGGGCGGCTCTTCCCGCTGGTTCGACGAGCGCATGCCGTTCGAGCTCGGCCTCGGGCATCCGCTGGAATATGCGATCTATTGGAGCCCCGTCGGCTTCATCTCGTCTTTGCTGGATGCCGGCTCGAATCCAAACTATCAGGATCACGGCGGGTTTCCGTCCATCATTGCAGCGCTGTCCACCGACCGCGCCGACCGGCTGGACATCGTGCGGGTGTTGATCGACGGCGGTGCCGACCCCAACATGCGGGGCGTCAACGACTGGACTCCGCTGCACTATTCGGTGGCCATCCGCAGTGTCGATGCGATCGGCCTGCTTTTGGCGGCGGGCGCCGACCCGGTGCTCGAAACCCGCATCGATGACTACAGGAACGTGATCGAGGAAGCCGAGATTGCCGGCTTTGAAGCCGGTGCCTCCTTGCTGCGCGATGCGATGGCCGGGCGCAACTCCGACAGACAGTGAGTTGGGGCGCTACGAACCACCGCCAGCAAATGCCAGGCTGACCTCAGACCTTCTTCAACCCCGCCTGGAAGCGCTTGCCGTTGGCAACGTAGTGCGCCGCCGAGCCGCGCAACCTTGCCACGGCCGCGTCGTCCAGCACCCTGATCGCCTTGGCAGGCGAGCCGACGATCAGCGAATTGTCCGGGAATTCCTTGCCTTCGGTGACCAGCGCACCGGCGCCAACCAGAGAATTCCTGCCGATTTTCGCGCCGTTCAGCACGATGGCGCCCATGCCGATCAGGCTGTTGTCGCCGATCGTGCAGCCATGCAGCAAGGCGCGGTGGCCGATCGTGCAGCCTTCCCCGATCGTCAGCGGGAAGCCGGGATCGGTGTGCATGACAGTATGTTCCTGCACGTTGGTATCGGCGCCGATGACGATGGGCTCATTGTCGCCACGGATGACGGCGCCAAACCAGAAGCCGGCATTGCGTCCGACCCTGACGTCGCCGATCAGCGTCGCATCGGGCGCGATCCAGTTCGAATCCGCATCGGCGAAGCTGGGCTCTGTTCCATCGATCGCATAAAGCGGCATTTCTGGTCTCCGAATCGTCTCAGCCTGACAGCTCGGACCCTAGGAGACGGACCGTCCATGAGGCAATGGCAAGCACGACGACGCCCAGCGCCAAGGTCCACGCAATTGCCGTGCAGCCGCAGGACATCAGCGCCAACGTTGAAATGCGGCGCTGACGCCGGGCATCGATGGCATCATTGACCAGCATGAAGGGTCCGGCACAGGCCGTGGCGAGCAGCGAGCGCAAGACATGTGACGGCGACACATAGGGTTCGGTGAAGGCGACCTTGCGGCCCGACACCAGTTCCATAGCCGATCCGGCCAGCCCGCAGGCCGTCAACCCGACGGCAAAAGCAAAGAGTGTGAGTTCCAGCGGTCCCATCTTAACTTTCCATTTACCATGAAATTGCACAGTCGTTCCACGCAGGCTGCAAGAGCCGTGCCGTACGATGTGTGCCGCCCAAGGACACTGGAGGCGGACGGACGGCCCGAGATCCGAGGACTGAGATGAAGCAGGCAGCGCTCGCCAACGAACTCACTGTGGTCGATTCTAGGCTGATGAAGCGGGTGCTCTACGGATTCGCGGCGCTGGCCCTGCTTTCAGCAGCGATCAGCCTTGCAGGCAAATGGTTTGGCCATTCGATCGCCATGGCCGGATACACCGACGACGCAACGATGCACCAGGTGGTGATCGGCAACAATGTCATCACGGTCCCGGCCAACGCCATCCGTTTCGCCCAGGCCCGGCGCGACGGCATCGCCTCGCGGCTCGACCTCTATCTGCGCTATCCCCAGATGGACGGCTACAGCGAGGCCGCGCGGGATGATTTCAACCATACGGGAACAGCCAAAAGCATCGTCTTCCTGTCCTTCGAACAGCAGATGATGTCGCGTGACATGAGTGGCCGCTTCGCGCCGATCTACAGCGCGTTGATCACCCAACCCGGCATTGTCGGGCCTGGCGGCACGATGATTTATGGTTTCAACGAGAAATCAGGCTATCTGAACGAGGTGCTGGTTGTCGGCAATCGCCCCGGCAAGGAGCCGTTCGTGGCCCGTTGCCTGAGCGGACCGAGTGCCGACCAATCGCTGGCGCCTTGCGAGCGCGACATCCAGGTCGGCGACGAACTCAGCCTCACCTATCGCTTCCCAAGGGAGTTTCTGGGCGATTGGCAGGCGCTCGACGCGGCAATCGCCACCGAAGCGGGGCGCGTTCTGAAGGCGGGACATTAAGAAAGCCTCGGAAACTCCGGCCGGCCGCATTCGAGGCGGAGCCGGCCGAGCGCAAAATCGCTGGCTCAGGCCAGATCGATGTCGAGGATCGCCATCGAGAAATTGTAGTCGCCGTCGTCCTCGTCCTTGAAGACGATGCCGAGGAATTCGTCGCCGACATAGACCTCGGCCGAATCGTCCTTGCGCGGCCGCGCCTTGACCTCGAGCTTGGGGTTCTGGAAGACGCGCTTGAAATAGGCGTCCAGCTTTCTGATTTCGTCCGGCTTCAACAGTCTTCTCCGATCATCGGGCTTGCTCGTTCGAACGCGCTTCTGGCACGTCGACAATGGCGATGTAAAGGCAAGCGGCCTGATAAGGCGAGACAACCGCCCGCTCCTGCCCGCGGCCGGAATCCGACAGCAGACGACGGCGCCGTGAAAATCAGATGTCGAAACTGACGACCTGATCCATCGTCTGCGACGGCAGAAGCTGGTCCATCTGGCGCGACGGCTGATCGCAGCCGGTCTCACCGACGACGCGGGCCGGCACGCCGGCAACCGTCTTGTTGTGCGGCACTGGCGACAGCACCACCGAGCCGGCCGCTATCTTCGAGCAATGGCCGATTTCGATGTTGCCGAGGATCTTGGCGCCGGCGCCGATCAGCACGCCATAGCGGATCTTGGGGTGACGGTCGCCGCCGGCCTTGCCGGTGCCGCCCAGCGTCACGCCATGCAGGATCGACACGTCGTCCTCGATGACCGCGGTCTCGCCGACCACGAGGCCGGTGGCGTGGTCGATGAAGATGCCCTTGCCGATGCGGGCGGCGGGGTTGATGTCGGTCTGGAAGACCGAGGACGAGCGGCTCTGCAGGTAGAGCGCGAAATCCTTGCGCCCCTGGTTCCACAGCCAATGCGCCAGCCGATGGGTCTGTATGGCGTGGAAACCCTTGAAATAGAGCACAGGCATGATGAAGCGGTCGCAAGCCGGATCGCGATCATAATAGGCCTGGATGTCGACACGCACCGTCGTCGGCCACTCCTTGTCGTCGGCCAGCATGGACTTGAACGTCTGGCGGATGAGGTCGGAGCCGATGTCCTGGTGCGCCAGCCGCTCGGCCAGCCGGTGAATGACTGCTTCTTCCAGGCTGTCCTGGTTGAGGATGGTCGAATAGAGGAATGCAGCGAGCAGCGGGTCGCGGTTGACAGCCTCCATGGCCTCGTCGCGGATCGAACGCCAGATCGGATCGACCGGCTTCAATGCGCTGTGTCGGGAAATGCTGATGCTGTTCATGGCCGTCTCGTCCTGCGTCCTGCCGGGCTTGCCTGTTGTGCTTGCCTGTTGCCGGGCCGCACATATAAGCCAGATCATAGCACGATTGAACTCAATTTTCCTTAGTGCTTTGTCAAATGGATTTGGTTCGCGGGAATTCAAGCAGCCATGGAAAACGAACCCTTGATCGACGACGCGCTGAAAAGCGAGCTTTTGGCTCTCTACCGGGCGCCAGGCCGCCACTATCACAACCTTTCCCATATCGAGGCGATGCTGGCGCTCGCTGGCGACTGTCGAGAATTGCTCGGCGACCCCCAGGCGATCGAAGCGGCGATCTGGTTCCACGATGCCGTCTATGACAGCAAGGCCAAGGACAATGAGGCGCAAAGTGCTGCCC
>NZ_RZOM01000526.1:0-4149 GCF_003999175.1 Mesorhizobium sp. M7A.F.Ca.ET.027.03.2.1
CACAATGAGCGCCGCCCCGAAGCCTGCCCGGAATGCGGCACGCTCGATCATCTGGTCGCCTGCGGACCGGGCGTCGAGCGGATCGCCGAGGAGGTCGTTACGCATTTTCCCGACGCGCGCACCATCGTTTTGTCGTCGGACCTGATGGGCGGCGTGCGGCGGCTGCGGCTGGAGCTGGAGGCGATCGCCGATGGCGAGGCCGACATCGTCATCGGCACGCAGCTCGTCGCCAAGGGCCACAACTTTCCCAACATGACCCTGGTCGGCGTCGTCGATGCCGATCTCGGCCTTGCCAATGGCGATCCACGCGCCGCCGAGCGCACCTTCCAGCTGCTCAGTCAGGTCACCGGCCGCGCCGGCCGCACCGGCAAGAAGAGCCTTGGCCTGCTGCAGACTTTTCAGCCCGAGCATCCGGTGATGCGGGCGATCGTCTCGGGCGACGCCGAGGCGTTTTACGAACGTGAGATTGCCGAGCGCGAACGAGCCGCACTGCCGCCCTTCGGCAGGCTCGCGGGTGTCATCGTCAGTGCGGTGACACGAGCGGAAGCCGAAGGCCACGCACGCGGCCTGCGCCGCGCCGCGCCGGAGGCGTCAGATCTGTTCGTGCTGGGTCCAGCCGAGGCGCCGTTGTCACTGCTCGGCGGCCGCCACCGCTTCCGTCTGCTGATCCAGGGCGAACGGCGCGCCGACATGCAAGGGTTTATCAGGGCCATGCTGGCCAACGGGCCGAAGCAGCGCGGCTCGGTCAGGGTGCAGGTCGACATCGACCCGCAGAGCTTTTTGTAAGGTCGCGCTTTCAGCGATAGGTTGCCGCAAGCCAGCGAGATGTGGAAACTCATATGAAAACCCTCGGCCTTCTGGGCGGCATGAGCTGGGAATCGACCGCCATCTACTATCGCCTGCTCAACGAGATCGTGCGCGAGCGGCTGGGCGGGCTGCATTCGGCCAGGCTTCTGCTGTGGTCATTCGATTTTGCCGAGATCGCCGAGCGGCAGCATCATGGTGACTGGGATGGCGCCGGTGTGCTTCTAGTCGAAGCCGCGCGCAAGCTCGAGGCCGGCGGCGCGGAAGGCCTGTTGTTGTGCACCAACACCATGCACAAACTGGCAGACCAGGTGCAGGCGTCGGTGTCGATCCCGCTGATCCACATAGCCGATGCCACCGCGGTGGCGGTCAAGCGCGCCGGCATGCAGCGTCCGGCGCTGCTGGCGACGCGCTTCACCATGGAGCAGGATTTCTACAAGGGCCGGCTCGCCGACAAATTTGGCTTGAACCCTGTCGTGCCCGATGGTGCCGGGCGCGACATGGTCCACCGTGTCATCTATGAGGAACTGTGCCAGGGCATCGTCACGGAGATCTCGAAGGCGGCCTATATCGCTGAGACCGAACGCCTGCGCCGCGAAGAGGCCGCCGACAGCGTCATCATGGGTTGCACCGAGATCACCATGCTGATCGGCCAGCAGGATTTCGACATTCCGGTCTTCGACACGACGCGCATCCATGCCGAGGCGGCTGTGGAATTCGCGCTCGGTTGATGCGCGCTGCCTAAAGTACCTGGACCCATCTGGCGCGGGGGCTTTCCTCCGTTAGAATGCCTGGAATTTCAAACAGGCATTTCGAGGGGACAAGATGGATTTTGCGCTTCCGTGGCCGACGAGCCAGGGCGAATGGCTGGCCTGGTCGAGCGCCGTCGTCACCGTGCTGCTCGGTCTTTTGTTTTTTCTGGCACCTGGACTCGCCTTCCGTGCCCTGCGCCTGCAGGTCAAGCCAGAGAAGGCTGCTGCGATCGCCGAGGGGCGCGGCAGGATGTCGGGCTTCTATCTCGGCGTCGGACTGTGCTGTATCCTGCTGGCGCAGCCGCTGATCTACATGGCGCTTGGCTTCTCCTGGCTGTTCACCGCCTTCGGCCGGCTGCTGTCGATGATGTCGGATGGCGCCAACACGCCTTTCAATTGGGTTTCCATCGTGGTGGAATTGGTGCTGGCGGCATTGCCGCTCGCCTTTGCCTTCGGCTTTCTGCCTTGAATCGTTGGGTATTCCGCGATGGAAGGCGGGCGACTTTCGCCGGATGCGACAATAGTGCCTGAAAACCATGCGGAACGACGCATTGCGGTCTTAAAATGCCTGTGCTAGACGGCAATCGACTTTCGGCCGGGGATAGCGGAAGCCGCGCCTCCGTGCTCGAAAAAATGCAGTAAGGTCAAAGATTTAGCCAGAGTTTTTGCTCGCGCCAACAATCTACGGCCTGTCAGACAAGAGAAAAGACGGTCCGTGGCTCAATCGTCATCGCCAATCTCAGGTGTCGCAGAACGCTATGCGGGTTCGCTGTTCGAACTCGCCCTGCAGGCAAATTCCGTGGCCAAGGTCGAAGCCGACCTCAACAGCTTCGAAGCCATGCTCGCGGGCAGCGCCGACCTTACCCGACTGATCAACAGCCCGGTGTTCTCCAGCGAGGACCAGGCCAAGGCCATCGCGGCGATCGCCGACAAGGCAGGGATTGCCGGCCTCACCGGCAATTTCCTGCGCGTCGTCGCCCGTAATCGCCGTCTGTTCGCCATTCCCGGCATGATCAGGGCGTTCCGCCAGATCGCCGCCGAACATCGTGGCGAAACCGCTGCTGAAGTCACGTCGGCTCACGAGCTGACGGCTGCCCAGCAGACCGAACTCAAGGCGACGCTGAAGAGCGTTGCCGGCAAGGACGTGGCCATCTCCGTTACCGTCGATCCGTCGCTGCTCGGCGGGCTGGTGGTCAAGATGGGCTCGCGCCAGATCGATACGTCGCTCAAAACCAAACTCAATTCGCTCAAGCTTGCACTGAAAGAGGTCGGCTGATGGACATCCGCGCCGCGGAAATTTCCGCAATTCTGAAAGACCAGATCAAGAATTTCGGCAAGGAGGCCGAGGTCTCCGAAGTCGGACAGGTGCTGTCCGTCGGTGACGGTATCGCCCGTGTCTACGGCCTCGACAATGTCCAGGCAGGCGAGATGGTCGAATTCCCCGGCGGCATCCGCGGCATGGCGCTCAACCTCGAAGCCGACAATGTCGGCGTCGTCATCTTCGGCGCCGACCGCGACATCAAGGAAGGCGACATCGTCAAGCGCACCGGCGCCATCGTCGACGTCCCCGTCGGCCCCGGCCTGCTCGGCCGCGTCGTTGATGCGCTCGGCAATCCGATCGACGGCAAGGGTCCGATCAAGGCGGTCGAGCGCAAGCGCGTCGACGTCAAGGCGCCCGGCATCATTCCGCGCAAGTCGGTGAACGAGCCGATGTCGACGGGCCTCAAGGCCATCGATGCGCTGATCCCGGTCGGTCGCGGCCAGCGCGAGCTGGTCATCGGCGATCGCCAGACCGGCAAGACCGCCATCATCCTCGACACGATGCTCAACCAGAAATCGGTGCACGACAACGGCCCCGAGAAGGAAAAGCTCTACTGCGTCTACGTCGCCGTCGGCCAGAAGCGCTCGACCGTCGCGCAGTTCGTCAAGGTGTTGGAAGAGCGCGGCGCGCTCGAATACTCGATCATCGTCGCCGCCACCGCTTCCGATCCGGCGCCGATGCAGTTCCTGGCGCCGTTCGCCGGCGCCACCATGGGCGAATATTTCCGCGACAATGGCATGCACGCGCTAATCAGCTATGACGATCTGTCGAAGCAGGCCGTCGCCTATCGCCAGATGTCGCTGCTGCTGCGTCGCCCGCCGGGCCGCGAAGCCTATCCGGGCGACGTCTTCTACCTGCACTCGCGCCTGCTCGAGCGCGCCGCCAAGCTCAACGACGATCTGGGCGGTGGTTCGCTGACCGCGCTGCCGATCATCGAGACGCAGGCCAACGACGTGTCGGCCTACATCCCGACCAACGTGATCTCGATCACCGACGGCCAGATCTTCCTCGAGACCAACCTGTTCTTCCAGGGCATTCGTCCTGCGGTGAACGTCGGTCTGTCGGTCAGCCGCGTCGGTTCGGCCGCGCAGATCAAGGCGATGAAGCAGGTTGCCGGCTCGATCAAGGGCGAGCTCGCGCAGTACCGCGAAATGGCGGCCTTCGCGCAGTTCGGCTCGGATCTCGACGCCGCCACGCAGCGCCTGCTCAACCGCGGATCGCGCCTCACAGAACTCCTGAAGCAGCCGCAGTTCTCGCCGCTGAAGACGGAAG
>NZ_RZOM01000527.1:0-4144 GCF_003999175.1 Mesorhizobium sp. M7A.F.Ca.ET.027.03.2.1
ATCAGAACCTTGTTCCGGGTCTGCCCGATCGCGGGATCGTAGCCCCGGCGCGGCCGCCTTTTGGCGTCCGTCCGAACCGGGGCATTTCTACCTGACATCATCATTCCCGAGCCAGACAGCTTCGCGGCTGCCGGCTTTCATCAAGCCACCGTTTGTGCGGCGGCAGGCGCGCGTCTGTTGGATGCGCCAAGTCATGAGGTTTGCCATGCAACATGCAACAGGATTGCGTCCACCGAGCCGGCTTCTGGTCAGCGATGCCGACCACCACCGGCTGACGGGCCTGGCGCGGGCGTCGCTCGACCGCGTGCCCGAGACGGCCGAAGAACTGCTTTCGGAGATGGACCGTGCCTTCGTGACGGCAGCGGCTTCCATGCCGGCCAACGTGGTGCGGATGGGTTCGACGGTGACAATCCGCAACGATGGCGGCCACACCCAGCGCATCACGCTGGTCTATCCCGGCGAAGCAGACATCAGTGAAAACAGGATCTCGGTGCTGACGCCGATGGGGACGGCGCTTATCGGCGCGTCGATCGGGCAGACAGTGTGCTGGAGCAGCCGTGGCGGCCGGGAACTGTCGGCGACCATCGAAGCGGTCGATGCGCCGGCCTGCGGGCGGGAAGGGTCCTGAGCATGGAGACGGCGATGACAGGCGCGAATTTCCGGCTGACGACGAAGGACTTCGCCGTCCTCGAGATCATGCTGGAGCGTTGGCGGGCTTTCGCGGATCCGATTGTTCCAATGCTTGAAGAGAAGCTTTCCAAAGCCGAGGTCGTCGCGATCGATTCGGTCGGATCCGATATCGTGACGCTGAACAGCAGGCTGGTGTTTCGTGTCGATGCCGGCCCTGCCGAGACCCGAACTCTGGTGCAGAATGAGGTGCGCGGTCCGGTCGGCTCCAGCCTGTCGATCATGACAAGGCGGGGGCTTTGCATGCTCGGCATGGCCGAGGGTCAGACTGCATGGATCGAACAGGCCGACGGCAGGCGGGAGTCGGTCCTGATCGCGACCGTGCTCTACCAGCCGGAGGCCGCGCGGCGTGCCGTCAGGGAGAAATCCCGAGACGAGGCGCGACGGCCGCATGGGCTCACCCTCGTCTACAGCGCCGCAGCCGATTGGCGGCCCCTTGGCGAAAGGGCCGGAATGCGGCAGACAGGGGATGACGACCCCGGTCCCACGGCGGCGTGAACAGGCAACACTGCACGATCCCGAAAGTCGGCATCGATTTTCGCTGGGGATCGTGCGCAAATCGGAAATACGGCCGCGTCCAGGCGTCCTCAAGGGCGTGCGGCGCGGCAAGGAGTGAACGATGAAGATCATGGTGCTGGGCGGCGGCGTCATCGGAGTGACCACGGCGTACTTTCTTGCCGAGGCCGGTCACGAGGTGACGGTTCTCGATCGCCAGAAAGGCCCGGCGCTGGAAACCAGCTTCGCCAATGCCGGCGAGATATCACCCGGCTACGCCTCGCCCTGGGCCGGCCCCGGCATTCCGCTGAAGGCGATCAAATGGCTGCTGATGAAGCATGGCCCGCTGGTGGTGCGGCCGGCCTTCGATCCGCATATGTGGACATGGCTGATCAAGATGCTGCGCAACTGCACGGCCGAGCGCTATGCGATCAACAAGGCGCGCATGGTTCCGCTCGCCGAATACAGCCGCGACACGCTGAAGGCGCTGCGCGAAGCGACCGGCATCGCCTATGACGAGCGCACCCAGGGCACGCTGCAATTGTTCCGTACGCAAAAGCAGCTCGACGGCACATCAGGCGATGTCGAGGTGCTGAAGAAGTATGGCGTGCCTTACGAGATCCTCGACCAGGACGGTTGCATCGCGGCTGAGCCTGGCCTTGCCGGGGTGCGCGAAAAGTTCGTCGGTGGCCTCAGGCTGCCGCACGACGAGACCGGCGACTGCAAGATGTTCACCGACAGGCTGGCCGAACTCTGTGTGGCCCGCGGCGTCAAGTTCGAATACGACGTGACGATCTGGCGCGTCATCCGCAGCCGCAACCGCATTGCCAATCTCAGCACCAGCAAGGGCTGGAAGACCGCCGATGCCTATGTGATGGCGCTGGGCAGTTATTCGGCAGGTTTCATGCGCCGGGTGAAGCGGCCGATCCCGGTCTATCCGGTCAAGGGCTATTCGATCACCGTGCCGATCAAGGACGCCGCGGCGGCGCCGGTGTCGACGGTGATGGACGAGACCTACAAGGTGGCGATCACCCGGCTCGGCGACCGCATCCGGGTTGGCGGTACGGCCGAGATTTCCGGCTTCGACCTCAGGCTGCACGAATCGCGGCGGCGCACGCTGGAACACTCGGTTGGCGATCTCTTTCCGGGCGCCGGCGCCATGCGGGATGCGACGTTCTGGTGTGGGCTGCGGCCGATGACGCCGGATGGTCCGCCGCTGATCGGCCGCACCGAGCTCTCCAACCTCTATCTCAACACCGGCCACGGCACGCTCGGCTGGACCATGGCTTGCGGCTCGGGCAAGGTTCTGGCCGACATTATCTCCAGCCGGGTGCCTGACATCGACGTCCGCGACCTCGCGCAGGAGCGTTATTTTCGGTAAGTCATGTGTTGGTCAGAATGGCGAGAGCGCGCTATCCTCCACTTATGAGGCGCTTCTAGCCATCTCCTACGGCTGAGTAGTCTGGCGCCCGATCCTGAGTGGTGCGATGATACGCGAATGGGTGCAGACTTCACTGAGAGAGAGTTGCGAGCGCGGCTAAACCAACTGGGTGCGCGCGTTGCAGAACTTAGGGCCGCAAGGCTGCCTCATCCTGAGGGAGAGCATATCGCAGGCGGCCCGCTTGGTCCGACAGACCCACTAGAGGCGGAGTTCCTAGAACGGTCAGGAGGATGGTGGGTCTCCAATCGCAACCCGGCGTTCACTTTCGTATCCCTCATGCTCTTTATTCGCTCGCTGCGTCGAACGCGCTAGTTGCCAGCCTGTTAGGACCATATCCCTGTCTCAATTTGGGTTGGTCAAATAATCGCCGTCAGAACGCCTGCCGGACCCAGTCTTCTTCGAACAGCAGCCGATAGGCCCACGGTATCGCTACATTGGTGGCGACCGGATTGGAGTGGGCGACATAGTCGTCATAGATCGGCTTCATCCTGGTGTAGAAGGCCGGATCGAGTACCATCATGCCGTTCTCACTGTCGTGGAAGAAGCTGCGGTTGTTGAGATTGACCGACGAGATGGCGACCAACCTTTCGTCGATCATCATGATCTTGGAATGCAGCACCACGTCAGGCGCCTTGAATTCGCGGATGTTGATGCGGTCGCCATATTTCTCGACGAACAGCTTGTTGAGCGCGGTGAGAAACTTGCCGCCGATATCGCCCTTGAGATCGATGCGGCCGACAATGTCGATCCTGACGCCGCGGGCGAGCGCCCGGTCAACAGCCTGGGCAAGCTTGGGCGTCAGGTTGAGGTAGGGATTGGCGATCTGGATATGGTGCTGGGCAGCGTCGACCAGTTCGACGAAATAGTCCTCCAGCGCATGGCCGTCCTCGTAGGGCACCGAAATGAAGTGTCGTGCCGTGCCTGACGGGCGGGCTCCGTCGGACCGGACCGGAATGGAGAAGGGGCGCGCCAGATTGGTGTCGGCGTCGCGCAGCCACACTGTCGAAAGATGCGCGGCAAGGGTCTCGACCGTGGCCGGATCGGCGAACTCGATGTCGAAGTCGCTCCAGTTCGAATAGTAGTTCAGCGAGAGCCCGTCGGTCTTGCCGTATTGCTCAAGATCGGGATAGCGCGACAGATCGATCGGCTGGTGGAACAGGAAGCCGTCATGGATGTTGCGGCCGCCGATGATGGCGCGCGACCGCCGTGGATCGTCGGCAAGCGTCGCCAGCATCTTGACGTGATGGACCTTGTGCAATTGTGAAATCTGCTCGTCGATCGGCGCGCCCCGGTCCGCCCGCCAGCGATATTCCTGCAGCTCGACATTGGGGAATTCGGCCGCCAGCCGATGCAGCATGGCGTCGTCCTTGTCGCGCTCCAGCACGTCGGTGACCAGGATGCGCACCTTGGTGCCGAGGGCCGCATGATGACGGATCAGCCGTTCGATGATGCGGCCGGAAAAGTCGGCTTTGAACTCCAGGGACGACAGATAGATCAGCTTCAGCCTTGGCGCCTTGGAGA
>NZ_RZOM01000528.1:0-4137 GCF_003999175.1 Mesorhizobium sp. M7A.F.Ca.ET.027.03.2.1
GTTCTGAAAGTAGGTCGTGAGAATATAGTAGCCCGAACTCAGCGCCATGTGATGAAAGAAACTCACCGCCATGGCCGTGACAAGGCTTCGATTGGCAAACAGCCGCAGTGGCGCGAGCGGATCGCGCACGCGTCTCTCGATGAGAATGAAGGCACAAAGCAGCAGCACACCGATTGCAAGCGATCCGGTGCTGCGAACCGTATTCCAGCCCACCTCAGGTCCACTGGCCAAGCCGAACACCAGCAATGTCGCGGCTGCCGTGACAACCAGCGCACCCGGCAGATCAAAACTCCGCCTCTGGCCACTATTTACCGGATCGGGCGCCAGGAGAACTGGCGCGGCGACAAGAGCGGCGCCCAGAGCCAGTGGAACGGTGAAGAAGAAGACCGCTTGCCAACCCCAGCCATTGGTCAGGACGCCTCCGATGATGGCACCGGCTGCCAGGCCGCCACTACCCGTGGCACCCCAGACTGCCAGCGCCCGATTGCGTTCTGCACCTTCCGCGAAGCTGGTATTGATCAGCGCCAGAGTTGCAGGAAACAGAAGCGCCCCGCCCAGGCCCTGAACGGCCCGAGCGACCACCAGCGTAAGAGCATCGGGCGCAAAGCCTCCTGCAAAGGACGAGACGCCATAGAGCACGAGCGCCAGGATGAACATGCGCCGCGGGCCAAGCCGGTCAGCCGCTCGACCGCCGAGCAGCAGAAAGCCGCCAAACGCCACGGCGTAAGCGCTCACCACCCATTGCAGCGACTGTGGCGTAAAGCCGACCTCCCGGCCAATATCCGGCAGTGCGACATAGACGATGTTGTAGTCGATCGCGATTATGAACTGCGCGAACGCCAGCAGCGCGAGCCTGAGCCCGGACCAGCGTGGCACTCCCGCATCGGTTTGATTCAGTGATTTCCGCATTTGCATCTTTCCCGACTATGGATTCCGCAGCCCGCTCTTCGTCAGCGAGACCCGCATGCGGCTACCCTGGAGGCGCAGCGCTTGTTTCGGAATTGGCATTTTTGACAAAGATTGTGCTAAACTTGCCACTCGACGAAACCGATACCGGGAGCCGCCCCATGGCTGGCAAGTGCATCCACGTGGTCATCTGGCTGCCGTCCGATTTCTATTCGGCGGTTGTCTCGACGCTGGTGGAGATGTTTCAGCTCGTGAATGACGTCAGCGGCTCACAGGTTCTCTCCTGCGAGTTCGTTTCCAGGGCGCCGCCTGCAATTTCGACGGCCGGAATTTCTTTCCCTGCGAAGACGCAACCGTCTCGAAAAATGGATGTGTTGATCCTCATCGCGATGCCAGGTGTCGATATTCCCGAACTTCTGCGCTCGCTTGACCAGGAGAGTGAGTACTCAAAACCGCTGATCGCACTCGCACGACAACAGGATGCAATCATCGCGGCACATTGCGGTGCATGTTATCTGCTCGCCGATACAGGGCTGCTGGACGGCAAGCGTGCGACGATATCCTGGTGGCTAAAGTCCCACGTAAGCAGCCGATTTCCGCAAGTTCAATGGGACTCGTCGCACATGCTTGTTCGCGACGATCGCCTATACACTTGCGGCGGCGGATTTTCGGGACTGGAACTCGCCAAAGCTCTGCTGGTCGATCTCGGCTTCTCGAAAGAGGAGCGGATCGTTCGAAAGCTCTTGGTTCTTCCGCCTTCGCGCAAATTTCAAAGCCCCTACGAATTCCCTCTCGAAGAATTGCCGAAGGAGACCAATCCGCTGGAGACCAAACTGCGTGGACTCGCGGAAAACAAGATACGGGAAATCGATTTGGGCTTTCTCGCGGCGGGACTTGGCATGTCTGCGCGAACGCTGTCTCGCAGATTTGTTAGTGAACTCAAGACCACGCCGGGAAAATGGATCCAGGAAAGACGGCTTGAACTCGCAAGGTCGCTGCTTGAGGGAACCAAGCTAAGCGTCTCGGAAATCTGCTATCGGGTGGGCTATCAGGACGTGGCTTCGTTCAGTCGCACTTTCTCCAAGACGACCGGAATGGCGCCGGGCGAGTTTCGGAAGCAGATACGATCATAGATCGCCCGAGGCGAACATTGCCGCGCAAGCTACGGTTCGGTCACACAAGAACCTCACGCACGAGCCGCATCGCTGATGCGAAACTGCACGGTGCGGTTGCCGTTCCAGTAGTTGCCTGACAACGAACCGGCGACGTGGATCGTCTTGCCCCGGTTCTTGAACAGGAATTCGCCAAGTGCGGTTTCGACAGCGCGAAAGGCGATCGCCTGGATACGGCCGCCGCTTTCCGATTGCAGTTCGACGCGGATGTGGTTGGTGCCGACCGGCCGCGCATCGGCCAATCGGTGGCGCGGCAACGCGAAAACAGGGGCCACATGCCCGGCACCGAAGGGTCCGGCCTGTTCCAGCGCGTCGAGCAGGCTGAGCGTCGCGCCTTCAGCGGCAAGTGCGCCGTCTATGGCCAGGCTTTCCTCGCCCTGCAGGCGAAACACGTCGGCTGCCGCCCGTTCTTCAAAAAACGCCCTGAGTTCGCCAAGCCTTGCCCGCTCCACGGTGATGCCCGCCGCCATGCCATGGCCGCCGCCCTTGACGATCAGACCGGCAACGGCCGCCTCGCGCACCAGCCGGCCGAGGTCGAAACCCGAGACCGAGCGGCCCGAACCGGTGCCGATGCCCACAGCATTGAACGCGATGGCGAAGGCGGGCCGCCGGGCATGATCCTTCAATCGCGAAGCGAGCAGGCCGACAATACCCGGATGCCAGCTGTTGGAGGCGGTGACGACGATAGCCGGGCCATTGCCGCCGGCGAGCTCTGCATCGGCCTCGACGCGCGCCGCCGCGAGCATCTCCTGCTCCATCAACTGCCGTTCCTGGTTGAGCCGGTCGAGCGTCTCGGCAATGGTGCGCGCCTCGACCGGATCGTCGGTCGCAAGCAGCCGGCTACCAAGTGCGGCATCGCCGATGCGTCCGCCGGCATTGATGCGCGGGCCGATCAGATAGGCCAGATGGAAAGTGCTGATCGGCTCGCCGATGCGCGACACGCGTGCCAGTGCCGCCAACCCTTCATTCTTCTGCTGGCGCGCCATCTGCAGCCCCTTGACCACGAAGGCGCGGTTGACGCCGGTCAGCGGCACCACGTCACAGACTGTGGCCAATGCCACGATATCAAGCAGCGAAAGCAGGTCCGGCGGCGTAGCATCGGCCATGCGGCCGCGCAGGATCCTGGCCGTCTGCACAAGGGCGAGGAAGACCACGCCGGCGGCACAGAGATGGCCCTGCCCGGAAAGGTCGTCGTCGCGATTGGGATTGACGACGGCAATTGCCGCCGGCAAGGCACCGCCGACCTGGTGGTGGTCGAGCACCAAGACATCGGCCCCAGCCTCGTTGGCGGCATCGATGGAAACTGCGCTGTTGGTGCCGCAATCGACAGTGACGATCAGTGTCGCGCCACGCGAAACAAGTTCGCGCATGGCATCCGGGTTGGGCCCATAGCCCTCGAAAATACGATCCGGAATGTAGATTTCCGACGGCACCGAGAAATGCGTGAGGAACCGCTTCAGCAAGGCCGACGAGGCGGCGCCGTCGACATCATAGTCGCCGAAGATCGCCACCTTTTCCTTGGCCATCACCGCGGCGGCGATGCGGGCCGCCGCCCTGTCCATGTCGGTCAGCGATGCCGGATCCGGCAGAAGATCGCGGATCGTCGGGTCGAGAAACCGCTCGGTCTGTTCGGCGGTAACACCACGGCCGGCAAGCACCCGCGCGACGATGTCGGGCACGCCATGGCCTTGCGCGATGGCGAGCGCAATCATGTCCTGGCGTTCTGTCAGCCGATGTTCCCAGGAAACCCCTGATACTGACTGCCTGACATCGAGGAAGAGGCGTTTTTCGCCGGTCATACGCTTTGCCAACTCATCGTTGGCCGCACGATAATGCATGTCGCCCATAAGTGGGCAGCGGTTTTGGGGCGGCGACCTGCATTGGCAACAATTTTAAGCGCGTCGCGTTCACGCGACGCTCTATAGGCCAAAGGCAGGCAAAGCCAAGCGATTCACGGGTGCGCGCGGTCCCGAAATAAGTCAAGAAAACTGCGCTTTCGGCTTTTCAGCCTGGCGCCGAAGCCATTCGTCGGCCGCATCGCCCATCGTCTTTTCCACAC
>NZ_RZOM01000529.1:0-4134 GCF_003999175.1 Mesorhizobium sp. M7A.F.Ca.ET.027.03.2.1
GCCGACAGCAGCGCCGTCACCGTGGTGTAGGTGACGATGAAGCCAATGCCGTCAAAGCCCATAAAGGTCACGACGGCACAAATGGCCATGGCGCCAAGCGCCGGTGCAACGGCGCGTCCGTAGCCGGGCACCCCCAGAAATTGCATGGCCGACAAGCAGATGATCAGGAACCCCAGGCTGAGCAGTGCGAGCACGATCTGGCAAAGCAGCGGATCGGGATCCTTGGTGTACCGCCAGAACAGGATCACATGCGCGACGAGCACCAGAATTCCGCACGCAACCGTCAGCACGAAACCTGCCTTGGGCGCGGTGAACCAGATCGCAAACATGGTGACGCTAAGGCATATGCCCGACAGCGCGGCTGCGAGCAGGAGCGAACTGAAGTCCAGCATATCGGGCAAGGGCCTCTTGAGCGTCGGCGGTTGCGCTGCATTCTAAGTCAGCGGCAGCCCTCAGATACGGGTTTTCAGGCAATCCATCGATGCAACCTGCGGATAGGGTTTACAAAGCGTCGATGGCACGTGTCCCGAAACCGGACCCATGGATGCGAGATCAACCCTTGTTCAAGAGAGCGAGGTTGGCGTTGACGACGGTGGGATCGGCCATGCCGGCCTTCGCTTCGAGCAGCAGCGCCTTGGCCTTCTTGCGATTGCCGCGCAGCAGTTGCGAATAGCCCATATTGTTGACGATCTGCGGCTTGCGGCCGGCGACCTTCAAAAGCTGGCCGTAGGCTCGGTCGGCGAAGTCGAAGCGGCCGAGTTCATCATAGGAAGCGGCGAGCCCCATCCAGGCCTCCGCATTGTCGGCCTTCAACTCGACGGCCTTGCGGAAGTGCTTTTCGGCGAGGCCGTAATTGGCGTCGCGAAACTGCGCCTTGCCTTGCGCCAGATCGGAGGTTTCGGTGTCTTTTGCCGCCGGTTGGATGGCGGTGGTCTTGGTGGTGTCGACGCCACTCGTCGTACAGCCAGACATCATCAAGACGGCCGCCATTGCGGCCATTGCCGTGAAATTACTGTGACGCATGCCCCTGCCTCATCGCCCGATTTGCCGGGTCGTTCTTCAGGAAACACAATATATCAGCGGCGATTAAACTTCGGTGCCGAAACGCCGCCAAAATTCGGCTTCGGGCACACCAGCCATTAACCACGAGACGAGGGTTATCCCTGCAAGGACGCGCGCGGCCTTTTCACGGACCCATGACCTTGAGTGCCTCGGGAACCGGATAGCGGTTGCCATCATAGCGCAGCCGGTAGGTCCGTTTCACCGGCTTGCCGGGATGGGACTGGCACTCGCCATCCTTGTCGGGAGACGGGTCATCGGTTTGCGTCCGCTCGAGCGCGACCATGTCGTGATAGCCGTGATGGCTCGTCGGGCTCATTGCCAGGCTGACCTCAGTCGAACGAAAAGATCCCGCGCAATTGGTGTCGCCCTCGCCGCCATTGCCGGCCACGACAAGGCCATCGAGCACCAGGCGCAGGGCATCGCCGGCGAGAACATAAAGCCGCAGGTCGGTTTCGCTGAAGGGGTTGGCTTGCGAATGGTTCGCGATTTCGATGCGCAGGCCGAAGGCCATGACCCCGGGCGCCAGCCTGTAGCGGCCGGTATCGAATTCGACCTTGCGGATGGCGATGGCATCATCGGTGATCAGCCCCGGCTGGAGCAGGCGCAGGCGCACACGCTGGCTGTTCCTGTCGACGACCAGAAGCTCGATATCGCCGACATGGCCATCGTCGCTGGATTGGGCGCTGTCGATCAGCGGCACGGCTACCAACAGCAGGTCGTCATGGGCAGGCCAGATCTTGCAGCTCAGCCCAAACGGCGTGTCGCCATCCGTCAGGGCGATGCTGAAATGGGGTTCGAGCGTGAACGAGGTGCCGTCGGCGCTCTTTCGAGCTTTGGGGTAGGCCTGCTGCACCAGGGCGGCGGCATCGCCGCAATCGTCGGCCACGGCCCAGGCGGGCGACAGGGTGGCTGCGGCAAGGCCGAGAAAGAGGGTGCGCAACAGCATGGACTTCTCACCTGCAAGGCCGAGTACGGTCATAACAATGGTTTGTCAGTCCCCTTGCTAGGACTTTTGTGGGGCGCTCGCTAGACCCGGACGATTTCAGCTCGAATCGAAGCCTCACACCTTTCGGCATCATGCTATTGCGCCGTCATTTTGACGATGACTGGAATGGCCGCGATCATCAGCACCACCGGCAGGATGCATACGACCACCGGCACCGACATCTTGGCCGGCAGAGCGTGCGCCTTTTCCTCGGCCAACGACATACGCTTATGGCGCATGTCGTCGGAAAAAACGCGCAACGCCCCCGACAGGCTGGTGCCGAGTTCCTTGGACTGCTGCAGCAGCGTGGCGAAGGAACGCACTTCGTCCAGGCTGAGGCGGTCGGCGAGCGCCTTCAGCGCATCGTCGAGGCTGCGCCCTGCCCTCAGCTCCAACGACACCAGCTGCAGGTTCTGGCTGAGCGCGGGATAGGTCTTGGCGAGTTCCTTGGAGACGCGCTCTATGCCCGCCTCCATGCTCATGCCGGCATCCGAGCAGACAATCATCAGGTCCATGAAATCGGGAAAGCCGTTGCGGTACTCACGCCTGCGTTCCCGCACTTTCTGGCTCAACATTAGGCCGGGCAGGAAATAGCCGGCCGCTCCCGACAGGATGACGAATGTCCAGCGACTGGCCATCGTCGCGTCCGGGCTGGCCATCCACCGGTTGAGCACAAACACACCGATTGCCGTGCCGATCATCGCGCTGAACCGGATCAGGAAGAACGTGCCGACAGCGCGCGGCTCCATGTAGCCCGCCTGGATGAGCTTCATGCGCAGCCGGGCGACATTTTCCGGATCGCTCCTGGCGTAGAATTCCTGCGCCCGCTTCACCGCCTTCTCGCGCACGACGCCGGTATTCTTCTTCTGCACCGGCTCTGGTTTGGCGGCCACGGGGCCGTTGTCGACCCTGAGCCGGCGCATGACCTCGTTGCGGTCGCCCTTCGCCATGACAACAGGCCAGGCAACAGCGGCAGCACCCGCCGCCAGCAGCAGGATGGCCACCGGCATCAATGAGGTCGGCGCAAGCGAGGCGAGGAATTCGATGAAGCCCTGCATGTCAGAACTTGAAATTCGACATCTTGAACATGATCAGATTGCCCAGCATCAGCCAGGTGATCGAGCCGCCGAGCAGGTACCAGGTTTTCGCCTCGCCCCAGACGTCGCGGTAGAAGCCCGGCATCAGCGCCATAATGGCGGTGAACAGCAACGCCGGCACCGCTGTCAGGATGTAGGCCGACATCCGACCTTCTGTCGCAATGGCGCGCACCTTGCGGCGCAGCTTGCCGCGCTCGCGGATCGTCGTCGCCAGGCCGTCGAGGATCTCGCGCAGATTGCCGCCCGAACTGGTCTGGATCGAGACGGCGGTGACGAACAGCGGCAGATCCTCCTGGCCGACCCGGTCGAACAGCGAGTTCAACGCCGAAACCAGATCGGAGCCATAGGTCACCTCGTCGGCGATGACGCCGAACTCGGTGCCGATCGGGTCGGGCATCTCGCGCGCCACCATGGCGATCGCCACCGGCACCGGGTGGCCGGCCTTCAGGCCACGCGTGATCAGTTCCAGCGCCTCCGGCAATTGCATGCCGAACCGCTTTACCCGGCGCTTGCGCTTGAAGCGCAGCGTAATCACCGGCAGCACCGGCACAAGCACCACAAACAGCACAAGCCCCATCAGCGGCGGCAAGCCGTACCAGATGGCGACCAGGGTCATCGCCATCGCCACGCCGCAGCTGATCATCAGGAATTTCGACAGCGGCATGATCATGCCCGACTGGGTTCGCAAAGCGCGGAACCGATCCAGCGAAAACAGCGGCGTGCCTGCGTCGAGGCCGCGTTCCTTGCGCAGTTGGACAAGCACCTGCTCCTGGCTGATCTTGTTTTCCTGCAGCTTCATGCGCCGGTTGATGGCGGTGCGCTTGTCGCTGCGGCCGGCATAAAGCAGGTAGCAGGCCTCGGCGATCAGGATGCCGGTCAGCGCGGCCGCGGCATAAACGACATAGATAGCGCTCATTCCATCGAACACTTGGCTACTCCTGCGGCCGGCCGGGTTCGAAATATCGTCCGGGAAACTCGATGCCCATGGCA